>JABFVJ010000233.1 GCA_013362835.1 Nonomuraea sp.
AGCCGGTCCAGCACGTGGCGCAGCGAGGCGGCGTCGGCGTCCGGATCGGCCAGCGCGACCTCGGCCATGGCCTGCTGGAGGGTGAGCGGCGTACGCAGCTCGTGGGAGGCGTTGGCGACGAACCGCCGCTGCGCGGTGAAGGCGGCCTCCAGCCGGTCGAGCAGGTCGTCGAAGGTGTCGGCCAGCTTCTTCAGCTCGTCGTCCGGCCCCGAGGCGGCCAGCCGCCGGTCGAGCCGGTCGGCGGTGATGCGCCGCACGGTCGCGGTCATGTCGTGCAGCGGACGCAGCACCCGCCCGGCCACCAGCCAGCCGAGCAGCATCGACGCGAACGCCATGACCCCGAGGGCGATCATCGAGTTGACCAGCAGCCTGCGCAGCTCGGCCGTCTGCTGCTCCAGTACGTTCGCCCCGGGCGTCGGCAGGGTCCCCCCGGTTCCGCCGGGCAGGACGGGTGCGGCCGGCGGCGCGGGGAAGGGCGAGTGCGCGACCAGGACGTAGATCAGCGTGACCAGCAGGACGCCGGTGGCGACGAACAGGCCGCTGTAGAGCAGCGTCAGCCGCAGCCGTACGCTCATATCCGGTATCCGGCCTGCGGGACGGTCTCGATCAGCGGCGGGTCGCCGAGCTTGCGGCGCAACCGGCTGACCGTCACCTTGACCGTCTGCGTGAACGGGTCGGCGAACTCGTCCCACCCCCGCTCCAGCAGCTGCTCGGCCGAGACCACCGCGCCCCGGGCCGACAGCAGCAGCTCCAGCACCGCGAACTCCTTCGGGCTGAGCGCCAGTCTGCGCCCGTCGCGCGTGGCGATCCGCGTGGACGGGTCGAGCCGCAGGTCCTCGTGGACCAGCACCGGTGGCAGCGCCGGACGCGCCCTCCTGGCCAGCGCCCTGATCCTGGCCACCAGCTCGGCGAACGCGAACGGCTTGGGCAGGTAGTCGTCGGCCCCGATGCCGAGCCCGCTCACCCGGTCGTCGATCGTCCCGGCGGCGGTGAGCATCAGCACCCGCGCCTGATGGCCCTCGGCGGCGAGCGTCCTGCACACGTCGTCGCCGTGCAGACCGGGCAGGTCGCGATCGAGCACGACCACGTCGTAGTCGTTGACCGACGTACGGTCGAGCGCGGCACGGCCGTCCAGCGCCACGTCGACGGCCATGCCTTCGCGGCGCAGGCCGGCGGCCACGGTCCGGGCGAGCTCCTCGTGGTCTTCGACGATCAGCACCCTCATGATCTGCCCAGCATGCTCATGGCCGGGTTACAACGGGGTAACCGTCGCCGTTCCCGCCCGGTAACCGGCCGCCGGGTTGTCTGGTGCCACCAGACGAGACGGAGGAATCACCATGAAGAGTTCGACCATGCGGAAAGTGGTCCTGGCCGCCGCCATCGCGGTCGCCGGAATGGGCGGGGTCGCGACGGCCGCGCCGTCCGGGGGCGACGGCGGGAAGGCGTTCACCGCGTGCCTGCGCTCGCACGGGCTGCCCGGCTTCCCCGAGGTCGCGGTCTCGGAGGACGGCCTGATCAACCTCACCGTCGACGGCGAGCGCGTCGACGTGCTGTCGGAGAAGTACGGCAAGGCGGTGGCGGCGTGCCAGTCGCTGCTGCCCAAGGGGGCGGTCCTGCCGGGGAAGCCGGCCGCGCCCGCCGCGCCGATCCTGCCGGCGTCCTGATCGGCCAGGGCATGGCGCGGGGAGGCGGGCGTTTGTAGAATCTTGTTCGGTTCCCGAGCGAGGAGGCACTGTGGGCGCGTTCGATCTGTCCGGCAGGACGGCGCTGGTCACCGGGGCGTCGAAGGGCATCGGGCGGGCCGTCGCGCTCGCCTACGCCGAGGCGGGCGCCGACGTCGCCCTGGTGTCCAGGTCGGCCGAGAGCCTGGCCGAGGTGGGCAAGGAGATCGAGGCGCTGGGCCGGCGGGCCGTCGTGGTCCCCGCCGACCTCACCGACCGCGAGGCCGCCGCCGCGGCCGTCGCCGCCTCGATCGACGGGCTCGGGCACCTCGACATCGTGGTCAACAACGCCGGCGGCTCGAACTTCCTGGTCGAGTTCAAGGACCTGCGCCTGTCCGGGTGGGACAAGATCATGCGGCTCAACCTCGACTCGGCCATGGCGGTCTGCCACGCCGTCGCTCCCCACCTGCTCGGCCGCGGCTCCGGCTCGGTGATCAACGTCGCCTCGGTGGCCGCCCGCGGCGCCCCCTTCCTCGCCCCGTACGCCGCCGCCAAGGCCGGGCTGGTGGCCCTGACCAAGACGCTGGCGGCCGAGTGGGCCTCATCGGGCGTACGCGTCAACGCCCTGTGCCCCGGCTGGACGGCGACCGAGCTCAACCGCAACCTGTGGGAGGACGAGGCCGCGAGCGCCGCCACGGTCTCGGGCGTACCCATGCGACGCTGGGGCACGCCCGAGGAGATGGCCCATCCCGCCGTCTTCCTGGCGGGGGACGCGTCGGCGTACCTGACCGGTCAGGTGCTGTTCGTCGACGGCGGCGCCACGGCGATCGGCTGAGACGTCAGGCGGGCAGCACGTTGTCCTTGTACTGGTTCGCGTAGTTGCCCGGAGACTCGAACACGAAGACGATGACGGTCTCGAACCACTTCGCGCCCTGGCCGGCCACGCGCGCGGCCCCCACCCTCGTGGTGCCCTTCCAGACGAGCTGGGAGAAGTGGCCGGTCATGTTGGTGCCGGGAGGGTTGTTCCAGTCGTAGCCCGAGATCTCGTTGTACCAGTCGGTGACGGCCGCGGCGGCGGTGTAGGGGGTCGTGCCGGTGCCCGCTCCCCAGAACAGGTTCTCGCCGGTGCCCGTGCGCAGGCCCTCGTGCGACATGTCGTCCGCCTCGTACTCCGAACGGGAGGCGGCCCTGGACTTGGCGTACTCGACGAGCGCCGGGTCCATGGTGAGCGGTGGCGCGTGGTGCTTGGCGCGGTAGGCGTTCGCCTCGTTCAGCGCTTCCTGCAGGAAGCTGTCGTTGGTGGCGTCGGGGAGCGCTGGGCGCGTTCCGGCCATCGCAGTCACCTCTTGTCGGAGAACGGATGTGGTGACTGGATTGTGAGCGCCGCTTTCCAGGTCGGCAATGTCCGCTTCCGGCCACGAAAAAGCAGCCCGAGGCGTGATATCGGGCATATCGGCATTCGTCAATGAGTGATGTTCGCCGGGAACAGGGCTACCGTGTGGTCCGTGCAGCTCTACATGAGATCGGCCGGGACCGGACTCCCGATTGTGCTGCTTCACGCGTTCCCGCTGTCGTCGGCGATGTGGCTGGCCCAGCGGGAAGGGCTGGCGACGGTCTGCCGGGTCGTCACCCCCGACCTGCGCGGGTTCGGCGGCTCGCGACTGGGTGACGACGAGCCCTCCCTCGATCTGATGGCCGACGACGTCGCCAGGCTGCTCGACGAGGAAGGCATCGATCGGGCGGTCGTCGGCGGGCTGTCGATGGGCGGCTACGTGACCATGGCGTTCTGCCGCAGGCATCCCGACCGGGTGCTGGGCGTGATCCTGGCCGACACCAAGGCCAGCCCTGACCCGCCCCCGGCCAGGGAGAACAGGGAGCGCATCGCCCAGGCCGTGCTGGCCGAGGGGAGCGAGGTGCTGGTCACCGAGGTGCTGCCGGCGCTCATCGGCCCCACGACCAAGGAACGCAGGGCGATGGTGTTCGGCCGCGTCAAGGGCCTGGTGCAGTCGGCCCCGCCGGGAGCCGTCGCCTGGGCGCAACGCGCCATGGCCGCGCGTCCCGACTCCTTCGGCACGCTGAGCGAGCTGAAGGTCCCCCTCCTGATCGTGGTGGGGGAGGAGGACGAGCTGTCGCCGCCCTCCGACGCCGAGGCCATGGCACGCGCCGCGCCCGAGGGCCGCCTGGAGATCATCCCCAAGGCCGGCCACCTGAGCGCGGTCGAACAGCCGGAGGCGTTCAACGCGGCCGTGACGGAGTTCCTCAGGACCGAGCTTGGCGGGGCAGCACGATCTCCCGGATGATCAGCGCGATGGCGGCGGCCACCGGGATCGCGAGCAGCGCCCCGACGATCCCGAGCAGGGCGCCGCCGAACAGCGCGGCGATCACCGTCACGGCAGGCGTCACGTCCACCGAGCGCTTCATCACCCTGGGGTAGATGAAGTAGTTCTCGACCTGCTGGTAGACCACGAAGAAGATCGCGCAGGCGATGCCGGCGGGCAGCGACTGCAGCAGTGCCACGCCGGTGACGAGCACCGCGCCGATCGTGGCGCCCACCAGCGGGATCAGGTCGGTCAAGGCCACGACGAGGGCGAGCGCGAGCGCGTACTGGACGCCGGCGATGGACAGGAAGATCCAGGTCAGCACGCCCGCGATGACCGAGATGACGACGTTGCCGGCGACGTAGCCGCCGATGCCGGAGAGGATCTGCTCGGCGATGGCCGACGTACGCGTCCTGCGCGAGGCCGGGACGAGCCTGAGCAGGTACTCCTTGATCGTGTGCAGCGAGCCGAGGAAGTAGAGCATCAGCACCAGCAGCGTCACCGTGGTGAACACCCCGTTGAGCACCACGAGCCCCGCGCCCATGATGCCGCTGGCCAGCGCCGGCCCGAGCGTGCTGGTCACGAACGAGCGCACCTGCGCCAGCACGTGGTACTCGGCCTCGATCTGCTTCACCGTCGGATGGTTGCTCAGATCGGTGATGTAATCGGGCACGGCCGCGATGAACTCCGACAACTGCTGGCTCACCGGCGGCACGATGGCCAGGCCGAACAGCGCGAACGCCACGACGACCCCGATGAACACGATCGAGATCGCGAGCCGTCTGGCCAGGCCGCGCCGCTGTAACGCCTCCACGGCCGGGTTCAGGCCCACGGCCAGGAACATCGCGACCACGATCAGGATGATCGTGCTCAGCGACTTCACGATCATCTGCGCGAGCGCGATGGCGGTCAGCACACCCAGCCCGCCGACCAGCCCGAACAGGAACGGGCCGCGGGCGAACGGCTTGCCCGGCAGCCCGTACGGCGCCGCCTCCTCGGAAGACCCGGCCGCCTCCTCGGCGGGCCCGGCCTCCTCCTGGACGGTCCTGGGCTCGGCTTCTGCGGACACGAGAGCTCCTAGGGGGACGGGGGACAGGAAACAGAAAGAGAGCCTAGCGACCCAAAAGGTCACCAGGCTCTCTCTCCAGCCGTCCCCCGTGTGCAGCCTCCGTCTAGCGGGCCGTCACTCCTGCCACCATTCCGCGTCGTCCTCGGCCCTGGCCTCGACCTTGGGCGCGGGCGTCGTGGGCGGCGCGGCGGGCTCGGCGACCGGCGCGGCGATGGCGGGCTTCGGCGGGGCCGCGGCGACCGCGGGCTCCGGCTCCAGGCCCGGCAGGGCGGCGCCGCCGAGCAGCTGACGCAGCTGGGCGAGGTGGCTGGTGATGCTGTCACGCTGCCTGGTCAGCTCGTCGACCTGGCGCTGCATCGTCGTACGGGTGCGCTCGGCGTCGTTCTTCGCCTCGGTGACGATCGTGTCGGCGCTGGACTTGGCCTCCGCCATGATCGTCTCGGCGCTCTTGCGGGCGTTCGCGACGAGCTGCTTGGCGTGCAGGTCGGCCTCGCGGCGCGTCTGCTCGGCCTGCTGGGTGGCCTTCGTGGCCCGCGACTCGGCCGTGGCGGCCCGCTGCTCGGCCTCGGCGACCATCTTCTGCGTGTTGGCCTGCGCGGTGGCGTGGCGCTCGGCCTCCTGGCGCTCGGCGTCCTCGCGACGGGAGGCGAGCTGGATCTCGAACTCCGCCTCGTCCTGCGCCCGCTTGGCCTCCGACTCCTCCAGCACCCGCTGAGCCTGCGCGCGCATCTCGTCGGCCTGCCGCTTGGCGGTGGTCAGCACCTCGTCGCGCTCGCGCTTGGTCGAGGCGCGCAGCTGCGCGACCTCGCGCTCGGTCGTGGTGCGGAGCTTGGCGATCTCCCGCTCGGCGTCGGCCCGCTTCTCCGCCACCTCGTGGTCGGCGGTGGCCCGCAGCTTGGCGGCCTCGCGCTCGGTGGTGTTGGTCAGCTCGTCGGCCTCGCGACGGGCGGTCGAGCGGATCTCCTCGGCGTCCCGCTCGGCGGTCGAGCGCATGTCGTCGGTCTCGCGTGTGGCCTGGGCCCGCTTCTCGGCGGCCTCGGCCTCGGCGGCGGCCCGCAGATCGGCGGCCTCGACCTTGGCGGCCGCCTTGATCTCGTTGGCCTCGGTCCTCGCGGCCTGGACGAGCTCGGTGGCCTGCTCCTCGGCCAGGCGCAGCAGCTGCTCGATGCGGGCGCCGAGACCTGAGTACGTCGGACGCTCCTGCTCCTGCAGCTGGCGCTGGGAGTCGGACAGGTCACGCTGCAGGCTGGTGAGCTGCTCCCTCGACTGGCGCAACTCCAGATCGAGCTGCTTGAGGTGGTCGTGGACCTGGTGCCGGTCGTAGCCCCTGAGCACGACGTCGAACTCGCGTGCCGGGGCGTCCTCGAAGAAGTTGTTGAGCTGGGCGTCGATGTCGGACTGCATGGAGGCTCGATCCTGGGTTGTCGAGACGGCTACACGGGCCGGACGGGGGGTTCGGGGCACCCGAGCCAGGAGCCTGTGCCTCACGGCAGGCTCCCTGTCCGGTGGGAAGCCAGCGTACTCCGCTGGTGCCACCTTCGGGCCCCGTCCAGCTTTCTGCGTGACTAGTTACTTATGGAGAGTAATGGGGGCTTTTCTAGCGCGGGGCCGCTTGGACCAACTCGGTGAGCATTCCTCCGACGTCTTTGGGATGCAGAAACGCGATCTGCGACCCCATGGAACCGTGTCGCGGACGTTCGTCGAGCACCCGCACGCCCTTCTCGTTGATCTTAGTCATGGCCTCGGTGACGTCGGAAACCCCGAAGGCCACATGGTGGACACCCTCGCCCCGCTTGGCGAGGAATTTTCCCACAGGTGAGTCCTCGGAGAGAGGTTCGAGCAACTGAATGTAGGAGCCCCCGCCTTCGCCGTCGGCGATGTGCAGCATGGCCTCCTTGACGCCCTGCGCCTCGTTGACCTCTCGCGCCACGACGGTCAGCTCGAACGTCTCCGCGAAGAACGCGATCTTCTCTTCCAGGTCGTGGCAGGCGATCCCGATGTGGTCGATGCGCATGAACATTGTGTGGCCTACCTCCATAGCGGACGAGCTCCTACTCGTGGGTATGGTGTCAAAGAACCCCTCATGAGCACAGGAGGCCGCCGCCAATGTCCAGTTCCGTCATCGTCGCCGGAGCTCGTACCCCCATCGGCAAGCTGCTCGGCGCCCTGTCCGGGCTGCCCGCCGTCGAGCTGGGCGGCATCGCCATCAAGGCCGCGCTGGAACGTGCCGGAGTGGCCCCCGAGGCCGTCCAGTACGTCATCATGGGCCAGGTCCTCCAGGCCGGAGCGGGTCAGATCCCCTCCCGCCAGGCCGCCGTCAAGGCGGGCATCCCGATGACCGTGCCCTCGCTCACCGTCAACAAGGTCTGCCTGTCCGGCCTCGACGCCATCGCCCTGGCCGACCAGCTCATCCGCGCCGGCGAGTTCGACATCGTGGTCGCGGGCGGCATGGAGTCCATGACCAACGCCCCCCACCTGCTGCCCGGCCTGCGCAAGGGCGTCAAGTACGGCGGCTCCGAGGTGGTCGACTCGATGGCCCACGACGGCCTGTTCTGCGCCTTCGACCAGTGCGCGATGGGCGAGTCGACCGAGCGGTACAACGCCAGGCTCGGCATCGGCCGCGAGGAGCAGGACGCCGTGTCGGCCCGCTCCCACCAGCTCGCCGCCGCGGCCATCAAGAACGGCGTGTTCGAGGAGGAGATCGTCCCCGTCGAGATCCCCCAGCGGCGCGGCGAGCCCGTGATCGTCAAGGAGGACGAGGGCGTACGCGGCGACACGACGGCCGAGACCCTGGCCAAGCTGCGGCCGGCCTTCGCCGCCGACGGCACGATCACCGCCGGCTCGGCCTCCCAGATCTCCGACGGCGCGTGCGCGGTGGTCGTCATGTCGAAGGCCAAGGCGGAGGAGCTCGGCCTGCCCTGGCTCGCCGAGATCGGCCGTCACGGGAACGTGGCCGGCCCCGACGCGTCGCTGCAGTCCCAGCCCGCCAACGCCATCAAGCACGCGCTCGGCAAGCAGGGCCTGACCGCCGCCGACCTCGACCTGATCGAGATCAACGAGGCGTTCGCGAGCGTGGTGCTGCAGTCGGCCAAGGAGCTCGGCGTCCCCCTGGACAAGGTCAACGTCAACGGCGGCGGCATCGCACTCGGGCACCCGATCGGGGCGTCGGGGGCGAGGATCGTGCTGACGCTGGCGTACGAGCTGAAGCGGCGCGGCGGCGGTCTCGGCGCCGCGGGCCTGTGCGGCGGCGGCGGCCAGGGCGACGCCCTCATCATCCGCGTCCCCTGACCCCCGGCCTCAGCCCCGCCCGCCCGAGCCCTTGTTCGGCGCTGCCACGAGCTCGCATCGCCCGTCCACGCACGACCGTCGCAGACGTCCCATCGAGATCGTCTGCATCAGGCCGATGGCCCAGCACGTCGGGCAGCCGCGGAACGCGAGCACGCCCAGCGGGGCGAGCAGCAGGCTGACCAGGCCGACCCATGGGATGAGCGCGACCGAGGCGATCAGCGCCCCGAACCCCAGCGCCCCGCGCGCCAGGTGCCGGGGCAGCGACGCGCTGGCGAAGCTCCGGGGCTCAGACATGGTGGTCTCCTCGTGTGGGGTCGTCGAGCAGGTGGTGCAGGGTCGCGCGGGCGCGGTGCAGGCGGGACTTCATCGCCGGGACGCTCAGGCCCAGGGCGTCGGCGACCGTACGGCCGCTCAGGCCCTGGACGTCCCGCATGATGAGCACGCGGCGCTGGTCGGTGGGCAGGCCGGCGATGGCGGC
>JABFVJ010000056.1 GCA_013362835.1 Nonomuraea sp.
AGCGCCGCCAGTGTCACCGGCCCCCGCGGGTCGGGCCGCTCGACCTCGACCGCGCTCGGCTCGGCCTGCGAGGCCGCGAGCGCCGCCGCGATCCCCGGCACGTCGTCCGCCGGCGTCTCCGTCGTCACCCAGCACCGCTCGGCGGGCAGCGGATGCAGCCGGAACGTGGCCTCCGCGATCACGCCGAGGGTGCCGTAGGAGCCGGTGAAGAGCTTGCCGAGGTCGTAGCCTGCGACGTTCTTGACGACCTTGCCGCCCGACCTCGCGATCGTGCCGTCGGCCAGCACCACCGTGACGCCGATGAGCAGGTCGCGGGCGGTGCCGTAACGGAAGGACCTGGGGCCGGGGAGGGCGGCGGCGAGCGTGCCGCCGACGGTCGCGTCGTCGGCGAAGGGCACGTCGAGCGCCAGCTCCTGCCCCTTGGCCGCGAGCACCCCGGACAGCGTCTCCATGGTCACCCCGGCCTGTACGCGCACCACGAGGTCGCCCGCCGCGTGCTCCAGGACCTCGTTCAGGCAGCACAGGTCGAGCAGCACGTCGCAGCGGGAGGGCGGCGGCCCCCAGTGCAGCTTCGTGCCGCCGCCCACGGGCACCACGGCCAGGTCGTGCTGCGCGCAGGCACGCAGCACGGCGGCGATCTCCTCGGCCGTCTCCGGCAGCGCCACCCACCGGGGCGGGACGCCGCCCACCGCGTCGCCGTCGCCGGCGCGCCTGACCGTCACGCCCGTGGCGGACAGTGGATCCGTCATCAGAACTGCTCCGCCCTGCCCGACTCGACCAGCGGATGAACGCCCTTGCGCACGCCCGGCACCTCCCCGCACAGCCGGGGGGTCGGGAAGACCTTGCCCGGGTTCGACAGGCCCCGAGGATCGAACGCGCACCGGACGAGCTGCATCGTGTCGAGATCATCCTCACTGAACATCTTCGGCATATAGCGGGATTTATCGACCCCGACCCCATGCTCGCCCGTGATCGAGCCGCCGTGCTCCACGCACAGGTCGAGGATCGCCCCCGACACCGCCTCGGCCCGCTCGCCCGCCCCCGGCTCCGCGTCGTCGAACAGCACCAGCGGGTGCAGGTTGCCGTCGCCCGCGTGGAAGACGTTGGCCACCCTGATGCCGTGCTCGCGCGAGAGCCGGTCGATGGCCGCGAGCACGCCGGGCAGCGCCGTACGCGGGACGACGCCGTCCTGGACGATGTAGGCCGGGCTGATCCGGCCCACGGCCGCGAACGCCGACTTGCGCCCCTTCCAGATCGCCGCCCGCTCCTCGGCCCCGGCCGCCACCCGCAGCTCGAACGCCCCCGAGCAGATCTGCCTGAGCCGCTCGAACTCCCGCTCCACGGACTCCCGCGGCCCGTCGAGCTCCACGATCAGCACCGCGCCCGCGCCTTGCGGATAGGAGCAGGCCACGGCCGCCTCGGCGGCCTCGATGGCGAGCGCGTCCATCATCTCGATCGCGGCCGGCACGATGCCCGCCCCGATGATCGCCGACACGGCCTGCCCGCCCTGCTCGATGCTCTCGAACGCCGCCAGCACCGTCGTCACCGCCTCCGGCGCCCTGCTCAGCCGTACGGTGATCTTGGTGGCGATGCCCAGCGTGCCCTCCGAGCCGACGAACGCCCCGAGCAGGTCGTAGCCCGGGTCCATGCGGTCGAGCACGACCAGGTCGCCGTCGGGGGTGACGATCTCGCACGCCTCGACGTGGTTGACGGTGAAGCCGTACTTGAGGCAGTGGGCGCCGCCCGAGTTCTCGGCCACGTTGCCGCCGATCGAGCAGACCTGCTGGCTGGACGGGTCGGGGGCGTAGTAGTAGCCCTGGTCGCGCACGGCCTCGGTGATCGCCAGGTTGGTCACGCCCGGCTCCACCACGGCTCGGCGGTCGGGCAGGTCGACCTCCAGGATCCGGCGCATCTTCGAGGTGACGATCAGCACGCCGTCCTCGCGGGGGAGTGCGCCGCCCGACAGGCCCGTGCCCGAGCCCCTGGCCACGAACGGCACCCCGAAGTCGTTGCACATCCGCACCACCCGGGCGACCTGCTCGGCCGTGGCGGGCAGCACGACCACGCCCGGGGTCGCCCGGTGATAGGTGAGGCCGTCGCACTCGTACGTGCGCAGGCGGACCGGGTCGGTGATCACCGAGTCCGGGGGCAGCAGCGAGCGCAGCGCCGCCGTCAGCGTGTCGAGCACCAGTTCATCACCTCATACATCTACGGCATCTGGGCGTACGCGGGCAACGTCAGGAAGTCGGCGAAGTCGTCGTCCAGCGCCACCTCCTTGAACAGCCGCGTGGCCTGTCCGAACAGCTCCTCGTCGTATCCCGGCTCGGCGGCGATCCTGGCCAGCTCCTCACCGATGATCCGCTCGACCAGCTCCTTCGTCACCTGGGCCCCGGTGTCGGCCAGCGTGATGTCGTTGTGGATCCACTGCCAGATCTGCGAGCGCGAGATCTCGGCCGTCGCGGCGTCCTCCATGAGGTTGTGGATGGCGACCGCGCCGAGCCCGCCCATCCACGCCGCGAGGTAGCGCAGGGCGACGTCCACGTTGTTGCGCAGCCCGGTCTCGGTGATCTCGCCGGGCGTCTCGGAGACCGACAGCAGGTCGGCGGCCGACACGCTGACGTCCTCGCGCAGCCGGTCGAGCTGGTTGGGCCGCGACCCCAGCACGCCGTCGAACACCTCGCGGCAGACCGGCACCAGGTCGGGGTGCGCCACCCACGACCCGTCGAACCCGTCGCCCGACTCGCGCGTCTTGTCCGCCCGCACCTTCTCCAGCGCCACCGCGTTGACCTCGGCGTCGCGCCGCGAGGGGATGAACGCCGCCATCCCGCCGATGGCGTGCGCGCCGCGCTTGTGACACGTACGCACCAGCAGCTCGGTGTAGGCCCGCATGAACGGCGCCGTCATGGTGACCGCGTTCCGCTCGGGCAGCAGGAACTCGCGCCCCCGCGTGCGGAACTTCTTGATCACGCTGAACAGGTAGTCCCAGCGGCCCGCGTTGAGCCCGGCCGAGTGGTCGCGCAGCTCGTAGAGGATCTCCTCCATCTCGAACGCCGCCGGGTAGGTCTCGATGAGCACGGTCGCCCTGATGGTCCCGTACGGGATGCCGAGGAGCTCCTGCGCCCGCGTGAAGACGTCGTTCCAGAGCCGCGCCTCCAGATGGGACTCCATCTTCGGCAGGTAGAAGTACGGCCCCTTGCCCTTGTCGAGCTGCCGCTGGGCGCAGTGGAAGAAGTAGAGCCCGAAGTCGAACAGCGACGCCGACACCGGGTGCCCGTCGGCCCGCGCGTGCTTCTCGTCCAGGTGCCAGCCGCGCGGCCGCACCACGACGGTGGCCAGCTCGTCGTCGGGCCGCAGCGCGTACGTCTTGCCGCCGGTCTCGAAGTCGATCGCGCGGTCGAGCGCGTCGCGCAGGTTGAGCTGCCCGGACACGCAGTTCTCCCACAGGGGCGAGTTGGCGTCCTCGAAGTCGGCCAGCCACACCTTGGCGCCGGAGTTGAGCGCGTTGATCGTCATCTTCTTGTCGACCGGGCCGGTGATCTCGACGCGGCGGTCCTCCAGGCCGGGAGCGGGCGGCGCGACCTGCCAGTCGCCCTCCCTGACCTCCTTGGTCTCCGGCAGGAAGTCGAGCGTGCCGCCCGCCGACAGCTCCGCCTGCCGGGTCTGGCGGGCGTCGAGCAGCTCCAGCCGCCGCGCGCCGAACTCCCGCTGGAGAGCCGCCACGAAGCCGAGCGCCTCCGTCGTGAGGATCTCGTCGAACCGTTCGAGCATCGGGCCGGTGATCTCCATGTCCCCTCTTTCCGTATGGTGGAAAACTTATTCTGGATTGTGGAAGTGAAGCTACTCCCGTCAGGGTTCCCGGGTCAAAGGCTGGGGTATCCCTGGGGCGTCTTCGGGGGCATCCCCGATGTGAGGGCCGGCCACGCCGCGAAATGATCTGGGCATGAAGACGATCGTTGTGGCGGGCGGGCTCCTGGCCTCCGCGTTGTTGTTGACGGGGTGCGGCATCGAGGCCATCGGCGGCTCCACGAACCAGGACACCGTCTCCTACGAGGTGACGGACAAGGTCTCGAAGCTGCAGCTCCAGAGCGGCGCCGGCGACACCGTGATCACCGAGACCACCGGCAACGCCATCCGGGTGATCGAGACGCTGCGCTGGCGGGGCGACGACAAGCCCGAACCCCAGCACAAGGTCGAGGGCGAGGCCCTGTTCGTGACGTACGACTGCCCGTCCAACTGGGGCAGCTGCAGCGTCGACTACAAGATCGAGGTCCCCAAGGGCCTCGCCGTCGACCTGGACAGCGGTTCCGGCGACATCACCCTGCGCACGCTGAGCGGCAGGCTCGACGCGCAGCTCGGCTCCGGCGACCTCGACGGCACGGGCATGGCGGGCAAGCAGGTGTACGTCAAGACGGGTTCCGGCAACGTCGAGCTCAAGTACACCGCCGCGCCCGACACCCTGGAGCTGGACGCGGGCTCGGGCGACGTGGCCCTCCACCTCCCCGACGTCGCGTACGACGTGAAGAAGGACATCGGCTCCGGCGACGCCAGCGTGACCGTCAAGTCCGACCCCGCCTCGCCCCACAAGATGTCCCTGACCCTCGGATCCGGCGACGTGACCGTGTCGGCGGGATAACCAGGTGATGACGCCGGGGATGTCATGCCACCATCGTGGGAAGACACCGAGGTGTCCAGACGTTCCCTCATAGAGATGACACGAATGCACGAATACACCGCGCTCGACGAGTTCGAGACCGGCGACATGGACCTCGAGGAGCGCCAGGCGCTGCGCCGCGTGGCGGGCCTCTCCACCGAACTCCAGGATGTCTCCGAGGTCGAGTACCGGCAGCTGCGGCTCGAGCGGGTCGTCCTGGTCGGCGTCTGGACCACCGGCACCGCCGAGGACGCCGACAACTCCCTGCTGGAGCTCAAGCTCCTGGCCGAGACGGCCGGCTCCGAAGTGCTCGAAGGGCTCGTCCAGCGCCGCCAGAAGCCCGACCCGGCCACCTACATCGGCTCGGGCAAGGCTCTGGAGCTGCGCGACGTGGTCGAGTCGACCGGCGCCGACACCGTGATCTGCGACGGCGAGCTGACCCCCGGCCAGCTCCGCCAGCTCGAAGAGACGGTCAAGGTCAAGGTCATCGACCGCACCGCCCTGATCCTCGACATCTTCGCCCAGCACGCCAAGAGCCGCGAGGGCAAGGCCCAGGTCGAGCTCGCGCAGCTGCAGTACCTGCTGCCGCGCCTGCGCGGCTGGGGCGGCAACCTGTCCCGCCAGGTCGGCGGTCGCGCCGCGGGCGGCGTGGGCATCGGCGGCCGCGGCCCCGGTGAGACCAAGATCGAGCTCGACCGGCGCCGCATCCGCGAGCGCATGTCCAAGCTGCGCCGCCAGATCAGCGGCATGTCCACCTCGCGCGAGACCATGCGCCACCGGCGCCAGCGGCGCGAGGTCCCGGCCGTGGCCATCGCGGGCTACACCAACGCGGGCAAGTCCTCGCTGCTCAACCGCGTCACCGGCGCGGGCGTGCTGGTCGAGGACGCGCTGTTCGCCACGCTCGACCCGACCGTGCGCCGCGCGCGCACGCCCGACGGCCGGCTGTTCACGATCGCCGACACCGTCGGCTTCGTCCGCCACCTGCCCCACCAGCTCATCGAGGCGTTCAGGTCCACGCTGGAGGAGGTCGCCGACGCCGACCTGATCCTGCACGTGGTCGACGGCTCGCATCCCGACCCCGAGGGCCAGCTCGCGGCCGTACGCGAGGTGTTCGCCGACATCGAGGGCGCCTCCGAGGTGCCCGAGATCGTGGTGATCAACAAGGCCGACGCGGCCGACCAGGAGGTGCTCGACCGCATCGCGCGGCGCGAGCGCGACAGCATCGTGGTCTCCGCCCGCACGGGCAAGGGCATCGCCGACCTCATGCGGCTCGTCGAGGAGCGGCTGCCGCGCCTCGACCACGAGGTCCACCTGCTGGTCCCGTACGAGCGGGGCGACCTGATCTCGCGTGCCCACAAGGAGGGCGAGGTGCTCTCCGTCGACCACGTCGAGGACGGCACCGTCCTCCACGCCCGCGTGCTGCCGAGCCTGTTCCAGGAGCTGGAGCGGGCGGGCAAGCCGGTCGAACGCGTCTCTTAGCGGGACGGCTGGGCAGCTCTCGCTCAAAGTAGCGCAGAGCTGCCCAAATAGGGCAGTGGTCGCCGAACCCTGGGATTGCTAGGATGGCCAGACCTAACATTGGTCTGCTTTTGGGTTTCGGTTCTGGGTTTCGGATGATGACGTTGAGCGCTTCGGTCGTCAGCGGGGGCCAGGGGGGCAAGGCGGGGCTACGTGACGGATGGGATGAGTGGTCTTTCTTCCGAATAACCCTGTACACCAAGCCCGGCTGTGAAATAACGTAACTGAACTGAAATCGCCGGATCATGCCACTGGCGATACGGTCACCGCACAACATCACGCGGATGAGAGCAGGAGACCCCCCATGTCGTCCGGACCCGGAGCGGACTCAGTGGGCGCGGCACAGGCCGTGCGCTGGGTGCTGCGCCTGCACGGGGCGGTGGTGCGATGACCGTTCGGCTCTTGACCAACATCGGCCGCCTCTGGACGGGTAACGAGGTCCTCAGCAACGCGGCCATCCTCGTTCACAACGACCGCATCGCGTGGGTCGGGCGGGCGCCCGACCTGCCGCAGAGCGTGCCCGGGGTCGTCGACGACATCGTCGACGTCGACCACGTGGAAAACCTGGGCGGCGCGCTCGTCACGCCCGGTCTCATCGACGCCCACACCCACCCGGTCTACGCCGGCAACCGCTACGCCGAGCTGGCCATCCGCACCGGCGGCTCCAGCGCCGCCTCGATCACCGCGGCGGGCGGCGGCGTCGGCTCGACCGTCACCGTGACGCGCGGCACCGACCCGTGGACCCTCTGCAACGGCGTGCGCGAGCGGCTGCGCGGCTGGCTGCTCAGCGGCACCACCACCGTCGAGGCCAAGACCGGCTACCACCTCACCCGCGACGGCGAGCTCGCCGACGTGCGGCTCCTGCGCGAGCTGGAGAAGGAGCCGATGATGCCGCGGGTGCACGTCACCTTCCTCGCGGCCCACGTGGTGCCCCCCGAATACTTCGGCCGCCAGCGCGAATACGTCGAGGCCGTGGGCGCCTGGTGCGCCGACGCGGCCGCGGCGGGCGCCGACAGCGTCGACGTCTACTGCGACGAGGGCCACTTCACCACCGAGGAATCCCGCTGGGTCCTCGCCTCGGGCCGCAACGTGGGCCTGCTCCCGCGCATCCACGCCGGCCAGTACAGCCGCCGCGGCGCCGTTCAGCTGGCCGCCGAGCTCGGCTGCGCCTCCGCCGACGGCCTCCACCACATGTCCGACGAGGACATCGCGATCATGTCCCGCTACGGCGTGCCCGCGGTGGTCTGCCCCGCCACGGCGCTCCAGCGCGGCCACCTGCCGCCGGTCCGCCAGATGATCAAGCACGGCGTGCAGATCGCTCTCGGCAGCGACCACAACCCGGGCCACTGCGGCATCACCTCGATGTCGCTGGTCATCGCCATGGCGGTGTCGGCGTTCGGGATGAGCGTCAACGACGCGCTGCGCGCGGCCACGCTGGGCGGCGCGACCGTCCTCGGGGCGCCCGACCGCGGGGTGCTGGCTCCCGGGCGGCTCGCCGACATCGTCCAGTGGGACGCCGACCACGAGGGCGCGTTCGCCTGGTCCTTCGGGCTCAAGCCACGGCGCGTCTGGCGGGGCGGCACCCCCGTCCAGTAGTCCCGGCGCCGGGATGGGTGGCTAATCTCGGGATATGCCGCCCTCCGTCGCCGTCGTCACCGATTCCACCGCCTACCTGCCCGCCGTTCCCGGGGTGACGGTGGTGCCCGTACAAGTGGCCGCCGGCGGGGTCCCGTGCGACGAGGACGCCTTCACCGGCGACCTCGCCGCCGCCACCACCTCGCGGCCGTCCCCCTCCCGCTTCGCCGAGCGCTACGCGGAGCTGGCCGCCGAGGGCGCGTCCGGCGTGGTCTCGATCCACCTGTCCGGCGAACTGTCCGGCACCGTCGAGTCCGCCATGACGGCCGCCGCCGAGGCGCCCGTACCGGTGGAGGTGATCGACAGCCGCTCGATCGCGATGGGCCTCGGCTACCCCGTCCTGGCGGCGGCCCGTACGGCCGCGAACGGCGGCGACCTCGCCGCCGTGGCCGCCGCCGCCCGCCGCACCGCCACCCGCACCTTCTTCTACGTCGACACCCTCGACTACCTGCGCCGCAGCGGCCGCATCGGCACGGCCGCCTCCCTGTTCGGCTCAGCCCTCATGATCAAGCCGCTGCTGCACCTCGTCGACGGGCACATTTCCCTGCTGGAGAAGGTCCGGACGTCGGGGCGGGCGATCGCGCGGTTGGAGGACCTCGTGGTACGGGCGGCGGGGGAGGGGGCGGTGGAGGTGGCGGTGCAGCACATGGGGGCGCGGGGGCGGGCCGAACTGCTGGCCGAGCGGTTGGGGAAGCGGGTGCCTGGGGTGGTGGAGTTGCGGGTGGTGGAGGTGGGCGCGGTGATCGGCGCTCACGTGGGTCCCGGGATGCTCGGGGTTACTGTGGCTTCGTACACGGTTTGACCTGTTCCGGGTGCGTATCCCTGAGGCTTCGTCGAAAGAGAAGTCGTTCCCCTGCATGCATTTCTTCGGGCGCGAACGGTTGCGCTTGGGGGCGAAGCCGGCGCCTTCTGAGACAGAGGCGTCCTGGAGCGCACGAGCACACCTTCGCGAGCCGACATGCGCCGGCACCTTCGCCGGTCTGCTGGGGCAGCGGTCGGTTTCCGT
>JABFVJ010000053.1 GCA_013362835.1 Nonomuraea sp.
CAACCGTTCCGGGCCGCTGCTGGCCCAGCCCCGGCTGTGGCACGGCGGCGCGCCCGTGTGGCGGCTGCGGGCCGTGCACGTCGCCTACGCGTTCGGCTCGGTCGGCCTGGCCGTCGCCGCGCCGTTCGCCCGCGCGCCGCTGGGGCTGGCGCTGACCGTGGCCAATGTCGCCGTCCAGCTCGGCGCCGCCGTCCTGGTGACGTTGCCGGCGATCGCCAGGCGGCTGGATCCGTACGCGGGGGAGGCGGTTCCCGCCTGGCTCACGTCGGCCTGCCGGGTGCTGCGCGCGGCCGGGCCGCTGGTCCTGCTGGCCACGCTCGCGGCGGCCCTGGCCGGGATGTCGCCCGCCATGCCGGGGCGTCAGCTTCCCGGTGTCGGGGTCGGCGCGTTCCAGTTCGCGCTCACGCTCGCGCTCGGCCTGTTCATCCTGATCGCGACCGCCGTCCTCGCCCGCATGGACCGCCCCGCCCGGGCGGGCGACCCGATGGAGGGGCGGGCGCTCGGCGGGATGGCGGCCTGGTTCACGCTCATGGTCGCGGCGGGCAGCGCGAACGTGCTCGCCCTCGGCCTGCTGTTCTGGACCGCCGCCTTCTTCGGCGTGCCCGCCTCGGCCGCCGAGCCGGGGCCGGTCGACCGCAGGCTCTTCCTCGACGACCCGGTCTGGTGGACGGCCGCGCTCGTCCCGCTGCTGGTCGCCGGGTTCCTCGCCGTCGCGGGCGCGTTGTGGCTGATCAGGGGGTCGGCCGCCGCCGCGCTCACGCCGAGGCTGACCCCGTACTACGGCGCCCACGACCGCGACGTGGCAGGAAAGTGGGCGCTGGCCTCGCTCACCGACCGCGCCGGGCTCGTGCTGGCCGTGCTCACCGGCGTCGGCGTGGCCGGGTCGGCGGCCGTCACCGTGATCTACCGGTTCGACCTGTTCGCCCCGATCGGCGGGCTCGCCGGGCTGCTGGCCTCGGTCGGGAGCTGGGCCATGACGGCGATCGTCGTCGGCCTGGTCCTGCTCGGCCGCCGCACCTACAGCGACACGCGGCTGCGCCGTACGATCGGCATCCTGTGGGACGTCTCGACCTTCTGGCCCCGCGCCATCCACCCGCTCGCGCCGCCCTGCTACACCGAGCGCGTCATCCCCGAACTGCTCGCCCGGGTCTCCACGCTCACCAGGTCGGGCGGCGACGAGGTGGTGCTGTCGGGCCACAGCCAGGGCAGCGTGCTCACCGCCGCGCTCGTGCTCCAGATCAGGCCCGAGCTGCGGCCCAGGATCAGGCTGCTCACCCACGGCTCGCCACTGCGCCGCCTGTACGCCGCCTTCTTCCCCGCCTACTTCGGCACCCCCGGCCTGGCCGCCGTACGCGACGCCGTCGAGTGGACGAACCTCTACCGGCTGAGCGACCCCATCGGCGGCCCCGTCTTCCGCCGGGTCGACCCCTTCGGCCCCGACCCGGCCGAGGAGGGCGAGCGGACGGTCGACCGGTTCTGCTGGGACCCGCTCCAGCCCGGCCCCGGCGAGCCGCTGCCCGAAGCGCGCTGGCACTCCGACTACTGGCTCGACCCCGTCTACGAGGAGACCCTGACCCGGCTCGCCGCCGGTCCCCGCTAGGTGGGCCAGGTCAGGACGAGCCGTTCGGGGGCGCGGTGGATGAGCGTGGGCGCCATGACGACGTCCTCGCGGGCCAGCCGCAGCCCCGGCAGCTCGCGCGCGAGCAGCTCCAGCGTCACCCGGAGCTGCTCGCGGGCCAGGAACGCGCCGGGACACCCGTGCACGCCGTGGCCGAACGACAGATGACGGGTGCGCGGACGGGTGATGTCGAAGACGTCGGGCCGCTCGTACACTGCCTCGTCGCGGCCGGCCGAGGCGAACGAGACGAACACCGTCTCGCCCTCGGCCAGGTCGGTGCCGGCCAGGGTGAGCGGCCTGGTCACGCGACGGCGGAACCCCTGGACGGGAGCCTCGTAGCGGGCGGCCTCCTCGATCGCGGCCGGGATCAGCTCGGCCGGGCGCTCGCACAGCAGCTCCCACTGGCGGCGGTCGCGCAGCAGGCGGTGCAGGACCGAGCCGAGCAGCGCGGTCGTGGTGAGGTGGCCGGCCAGCATGACGTTCTCCACGTTCGAGGAGATCTCGTCGCGTTCGGCGGGCGTCGGGTCGCCGGGGGCGAGGGCGCGTACCAGCTCGCCCGTCAGGGTGTCGCGGTCGCCGGACCCGGCGGCGTGCGCGGCCAGCAGGCGGCGCAGCGCGGCCACGTCGCGGGCGGCGGCGACCTGCTCGTCCTCGGTCATGGGGGTGAACAGCAGGTCCTCGGCCCGGCTCCCGCCCCTGATCGCGGCGGGCACGTCGGCCGGGTCCAGGCCCAGCAGGTGGCCGATCACGGCGGCGGGCAGCGGCCTGGCGTAGGCGGACATCCACTCGACCTGGCCGGACTTGGCGAAGGAGGCGACCAGGTCGGCGGCCGTGGCCGTGACGAACGGCAGCGCGGCGGCCACCTTGGCGGGGGACAGGCCGCGGGTCAGCGGCCTGCGGTAACGCTGGTGGGCCTCGCCGTCGCTGCTCAGCACCACGGGCGCGCCGCCGGGCACGCCCGCCAGCTCGGCGAAGGCGCGCGGGCCGGGGATCACGTCCGGCCGCAGGGCGCCCTTGGAGGAGAAGTCGCCCGGACGGGAGAGCACCTCGCGCACGTCGTCGTGCCTGGCCACCAGCCACGCGTCCAGCTCCCCGGCGAAGGTCAGGCCGGGGGTGGCGCGGGCGCGGGCGTAGCGGGGATAGGGGTCGCGGTAGAACACCTGTCGATCCACGCGTCCCATCGTCCGGCGAGGGCGCGGATCCCGGCAAGATCTGAAATTTTCTTTTAGTTCACTCCCAAGCCTTGAAAGTTATATCCGCGAGCGATTGAGTTCGGTCGTGCAGACCCTCCGTTTCCTGGCCGCCGCCGCGCTCGTCTTAGGGCCGGTGGCCCTCAGCGCGCCCGCGCAGGCCGATCCCACCCCACCGGCCGAGGACGCGCTCAAGGCGTCGTCCTATCCGCCGCCGTCCACGCTGATCAGCCAGGCCGCCGCCGGGCAGCCGCGGCTGGAGACGGCCAAGAGGACCCGGCCGGTCGCGCCGGGCATCTCGCTGACCTCCTTCGACACCTACGACGCGCTCGGCTGGCTGCGCGCGGACGCGGTGACCGCCGACCTCGGCTCGGCCAAGGCCGACTACGTGTTCTCCGGCGAGGTGACCAAGACCGAGCCGCTGTCGGGCCCGGCCGAGCGCTCCCACGCCGTCGCCGCGGTCAACGGCGACTTCTTCGACATCAACAACTCCGGGGCCGCGCAGGGCGTCGGCGTCCAGGACGGCTCGCTGGTGCAGTCGCCGGTCGCCGGGCACGACAAGGCGGTCGCGATCACCGGCGACGGCGTCGGCAAGGTGCTCTCGATGTACTTCGAGGGCAGCGCCACGCCGTCGGGCGGCTCGCCGATCACGCTCACCCAGTTCAACCAGATCGTGCAGAGCGGCGGCGTCGGGCTGTTCACGCCGCTGTGGGGCTCCTACAACCGGGCCCGCGCCGTCGAGGGCGCCGCGTCCGTCGCCGAGGTCGTGCTCGCCGACGGCGTGGTCACCGAGGTACGCGCCTCGGCCGGCACCGGGCCGATCCCCGCCGGGACCACGATCCTGCTCGGCCGCGACGCGGGCGCCACGGCTCTGTCGGCGCTCAAGGCCGGCGACCGCGTGGACGTGAAGTACCAGCCGAAGGCGTCGGACGGCTCCTCGGTCAAGGCGGCCGTCGGCGGCAACTACGTCCTGGTCAAGGACGGCGTCGTGCAGAACTCCGCCGACCCGGCCGCGCACCCGCGTACGGCGGTGGGCTTCTCGGCCGACGGCAGGAAGATGTACCTGCTGACCGTGGACGGCCGCCAGGCCGACAGCCGCGGCGTCACGCTCAACGAGCTGGGCGCCATGATGGCCGACCTCGGCGCGGCGAACGCCCTCAACCTCGACGGCGGCGGCTCCTCCACGATGCTGGCCCGCGAGCCGGGCTCGGCCGGCGTGCAGGTGGAGAACAGCCCGTCCGACGGCGGCGAGCGCCACGTGCCCAACGGCCTCGCGCTGTACGCGCCCGAGGGCAGCGGCAAGCTCAAGGGCTTCTGGCTGGAGACCGCGAGCGACCCCGCCAAGGCTCCTGGCGTGGGGCCCGTCGCCGGTGGCCGCCCCGACCGCGTCTTCCCCGGCCTCACCAGGCGGCTGACCGCCGCCGGTTACGACGAGACGTACGGCCCCGCGGCCGGCACGCCGTCGTGGCGGGCGAACCCGGCCGTCCACGGCGTGATCAGGAACGGCAGGTTCCACGCCCTCGTGCCCGGCCAGACGACCGTCACCGCCTCGCGCGGCGGCGCCAAGGGCACCATCGGCCTGACCGTGCTCCAGCCCCTGCGGCGGCTCGGCGCGACCGCCGACCGGCTCGGCATCTCGGGCGCCGACGGCACCGCGACGTTCGGCGTCGTCGGCTACGACCGCAACGGCAACTCCGCCCCCATCGAGCCCGACGACCTCAAGCTCGACTACGACAAGAGCCTGCTGGAGGTGACCCCCGCCGAGCACGGCTCCTTCACCGTCAAGGCGCTGAAGGCCACCGGCTCCGGGCTGATCACCGCCAAGGTCGGCACGATCACCACGGCCGTGCCGGTGACGGTCGGGTTCGAGTCGAAGCCGGTCGCCGACTTCGAGGACGCGGCCAAGTGGACCTTCGCCGCCGCCCGCGCCACCGGCTCGCTGTCGGCCGCGCCCGGCCAGAGCGGCGGCGGGCTCAAGCTGTCCTACGACTTCACCACCTCCACCGCCACCCGCGCCGCCTACGCGAGCCCGCCGCAGCAGATCGTGGTGGACGGGCAGCCGCAGGCGTTCGGGTTGTGGATCAACTCCACCGGCAAGGGGGAGTGGCCCAGCCTGGAGTTCTACGACGCGCTCGGGCAGTCGCAGATCCTGCGCGGGCCGTACCTGACGTGGAGCGGCTGGCAGTACGTCGAGTTCGCCGTGCCGCCGGGCGTCAACTACCCGCTCAAGCTGCGGCGCTTCTACGTGGCCGAGACCAGGGCCGACGTCAAGTACACCAACGACATCCTCATCGACGGGCTGGTGGCCAAGGTGCCGCCGTCGGTCGACGCGCCCGCGGTGCCCAAGGTCGCCGACCCGGTGGTCAGGCCCGACGTGGCCAAGGCGCCGTGGCGGTTCGCGGTCATGTCGGACGCCCAGTTCGTCGCCAGGAACCCCGACAGCGACATCGTGAAGAACGCCCGCCGTACGCTCCAGGAGATCAAGGCGGCCAAGCCCGACTTCCTGCTGATCAACGGCGACCTGGTGGACGAGGCGTCGCCGGAGGACTTCGCGCTGGCGAAGAAGATCCTCGACGAGGAGCTGGGAGGAGAGCTGAAATATCACTACATCCCCGGCAACCATGAGGTCATGGGCGGCAAGATCGACAACTTCAAGGCCGTCTTCGGCGACACGTACGGCACCTTCGACCACGACGGCACCCGCTTCGTCACCCTGGACACCTCCCGCCTGAACCTGCGCGGCGGCGGCTACGACCAGGTCGCGATGCTCCGCTCCGAGCTCGACAAGGCCGCCAAGGACGCCTCCGTCGGCTCGGTCGTGGTCCTGTTCCACGTGCCGCCGCGCGACCCCACGCCGGGCAAGGGCAGCCAGCTCGGCGACCGCAAGGAGGCGGCGCTGGTGGAAGGCTGGCTGGCCGACTTCCAGCGCGACACCGGCAAGGGCGCGGCCTACATCGGGGCGCACGTGGGCACGTTCAACGCCTCGCACGTGGACGCGGTGCCGTACTTCATCAACGGCAACTCGGGCAAGAACCCGGCGACCGCGCCCGACGACGGCGGCTTCACCGGCTGGTCGTTGTGGGGCGTCGACCCCGTGACACCCGCCGAGGCCGAGCACGTGCGGCGCAACTGGTTCGCCGACGCGCCCGGCTGGATCGGCGCCCAGGTGCGGCCGCACGTGGACGAGCTGACGCTGACCGCGCCCGCGACGGTCGCCGTCGGCGTGCCAGCGCCGGTGACGGCCTCGCTCCGGCAGGGCGACCGTACGGTGCCGGCCGCGTACCCGGTCTCGGTGACGTGGTCGGGCTCGCCCGGCCTGCACGTCGGCACCCGCGCGACGGCCAAGCCGTGGCACGTCGCGGTCCTGGACCCGGCATCGGGCACGCTCACGGCCCTGCGTACGGGTCAGGTGACGGTCGCGGTCACGGTCAGCGGCGTCACCCGCCAGGCGACGGTCGCCCTCACCGCCAAGGCCGCCGCCTGACGGCCACCCGCCGCCACCGCGCAACGGCCGCGCGCCGCCACTGCGCAACGGTCACCAGTCGCCACAGTGCAACGGCCGCGTGCCGGGGCCGGGCGGGGGTCGCGGTGAGCACGCGGGCCGGCTGAATCGCCGAGGGCCGGGGAGGGACACCTTCCCGGCCCTTTCCGTTGATCCCGGGTGGGTGCCAACAATCTTGCCGCTCATGGGATATTTCCTCCTTTGTCCGGATAGCACACATGACGTGCGGGGACTCGCCGGCCACCGCCCGCGCGCGGCCCGGGTACGGGGAAGCGACCAGGGGGTTTGTCCATGAACGCGTGGACCTTCGAGGGACAGCCGGGAGCGCTGGGGGACACCGTCACCCTGGTCGAAGGCGGCTCCTTCTGCGTCTGCCAGAAGAGCGGCGACATCGTCGCGGGCGGAGCCCAGGGCGTCTACCACTCCGACACCCGCCTGCTGTCGCGCTGGATCCTGCGCGTGGACGACCACCCCGTGGAACCGCTCCAGGTGATCACGGCAGAGCCGTACCACGCGACGTTCCTCGGCAAGGCCAGGCCCCGGCCGGGATGGGCCGAGAGCACCCTGCTCGTGGTGCGCGACCGCTACGTCGGCGGCGGCCTGCGCGAGGACCTCGTGCTGCGCAACATGTCCGAGGAGCCCGCGGGCTGCTCGATCTGCGTGCAGGTGGGGGCCGACCTGGCCGACCTGTTCGAGGTCAAGTCCGAGCGGGTCTGGCCGGCCGACGACGTGGAGATGAACCCCGGCGAGTCCGTCCTGGAGGTCTACTCGCCGAGCCGCGCGCGCGGCGCCAGGATCTCGGTCGAGCCGCCGGGCACGCCCGTCGTGACCGCGCCCGGCGCGCTCGCCTTCGACGTCGTCGTCCCCGCGCGCGGCGAGTGGCGGGCCAGCCTGCTGGTGTCGCCCGTCCACGAGGGCGAGGAGACCGCGGTGCCCTTCCCCGTGGCCCACCCCACCCAGCACGCCGAGCCGGCCCGCCGCCTGGCCGCCTGGACGGCCAGCGCCCCCGTCGTGGAGAGCGGCAACGCCGCCCTGGTCGAGGCCCTGACCCGCTCCCGCGAGGACCTGGGCAGCCTGCGCCTGTTCGACCGCGACCACCCGGAGGAGCCGCCCGCGATCGCCGCGGGCGCGCCCTGGTTCATGACGCTGTTCGGCCGCGACTCGCTGCTGACGTCGTGGATGGCGCTGCCGCTGGACCAGACGCTCGCGCTCGGCACGCTGCGCAGGCTGGCCCGGCTCCAGGGCGCCAAGGTCGACCCGCTCTCCGAGGAGGAGCCCGGCAAGATCATGCACGAGCTGCGCTTCGGCGTCCAGGACGGCTCCTCCCCGTACGGCGGCCGGGCCTACTACGGCTCGGTGGACGCCACCCCGCTGTTCGTCATGCTGCTCGGCGAGCTGCGCCGGTGGGGCGTGCACGGCGAGGCCGTCGAGGAGCTGCTCCCGCACGCCGACGCCGCCCTGACCTGGATCGAGGAGTACGGCAGCCGCGACGGCTTCGTGTGGTACCAGCGCAAGACCGACCGCGGGCTGATCAACCAGGGCTGGAAGGACTCCTTCGACGGGATCAACTTCGCCGACGGCACCATCGCCCGCCCGCCGATCGCGCTGGCCGAGGTGCAGGGCTACGTCTACGCCGCCTACCTCGCCCGCGCCCACTTCGCCTGCCAGCAGGGCGACGAGGCGGCCGAGCGGCGCTTCGTGCAGCGGGCGCGGGCGATCAGGGAGGCGTTCAACGAACGGTTCTGGCTGCCGGGCCCCGGCTACTACGCGATGGGCCTGGACGGGCGCGGCCGGCCCATCGACGGGCTCGGCTCCAACATGGGCCACTGCCTGTGGGCCGGCATCGCCGACGAGGACAAGGCAGGACGCGTGGCCGAGCACCTGCTCTCGCCCGAGATGTTCACCGGGTTCGGGATTCGCACGCTGGCCTCGTCCATGGGGGCCTACAACCCGATGAGCTACCACAACGGCTCGGTGTGGCCGCACGACAGCGCGATCGTCGCGGCCGGGCTCATGCGTTACAACTTCGTCGAGGAGTCCCAGCGCGTGGCGGTCGGCCTGCTGCACGCCGCGCGGGCCTTCGGCGGGCGGCTGCCGGAGCTGTTCTGCGGGTTCGGCAGGGAGGAGTACGCGCAGCCGGTGCCGTACCCGACGTCGTGCTCGCCGCAGGCGTGGGCCGCCGCGACGCCCATCCACCTGCTGCGCACGCTGCTCCGCCTGGACCCCTGGATCCCGTACGGGAAGATGTGGCTCGTCCCCGCGCTGCCCGAGGGCTTCGGGGACGTGACGATCAGGGGCATGCCCGTGGGGGACTCCAGGGTCGGGGTCGGCGTGCGGGGCGACGGCGGCGCCCCGACGGTGTCGGGCCTGCCCGAAGGCGTCGAACTGATCACCGAGCCGCGCTGCCCGATCAGCGGCGCCTGCCGTGCCGGCCCCGCCCGCAGGGC
>JABFVJ010000046.1 GCA_013362835.1 Nonomuraea sp.
GGCCTCGTCCACGCTCAGAGGAAGCACGGCTCAACCGTCCCATAACAGACGGGCGCCCGCCAACAGGGTCACAGGCGGCGGATCATGGCCTGTTTGGCGGCGCTGAACTCCTCGTCGGTCAGCACCCCGGAGCGGTGCAGCTCGCCCAGCTCGGCGAGGCGGCGCAGCACGGCGTCGTGCGCGTCGCCGTCGCCGTCGGGAACGGACGGCGACGGCTCCTCGCGCGGCAGCCGGGCCAGCACGGCGGCGGCGACCAGCGCCGTCGCGCCGCCGAAGCGCTGGATGCCCCAGGAGACGCAGTGCGGGTCCTTCTGCGGGTGGCCGCCGGCCCCCTCGCCCTTGGTACGGAAGCGCAGCGTGCCGTAACCGAGCCCCGACTGCGGCTTCCACTCCACGCCCACCAGCTCCGACAGCGGCAACTCCTGCGCCCCCGCCCGCTCCTTCTCCGAGGAGGCGAACCCGGTCCACTCCAGCCGCACCCGCTCGCCGTCGAAGATCGCCGTGCCGTCGCCGGCCGTGGCGGACACGGGGATGGCCGGGCCGGGCAGGAGGTGGTGGTCGCAGGGGCCGCCCGGGATCTGGTTGATCTCCAGGCTGTCGCGGACCTCGTCGGCGAAGTACTGAGCCGCGCCGGCGCGGTCCTTGGCCACGGCCAGCCCGTACGGATCGGCGGGCGCCGACAGCGCCCCGGCGACGACGTCGGACAGCGGGTCGGCCCCGTAGCGCAGGCGCAGGCGCAGCCGGCCGCCCTTGCGGCCCGGCTCGAAGCCGCAGCTCGCGACGGCCTCCACCGGCACCGCGACCTCGCCGAGGACCTTGCGGAGCTCGTGCACGCTCTTGTCACCGCTGGGGACGATCCGCAGCATCTCCCCGTTGAACGTCCACGAGCCATCGGGAACGGCGATCTCGGTCATATTCTCAGCCTAGGACGTCGAGAGGAGCCCGATGAAGATCTTCACGAGCTGGCTGTCGTGGGGCCAGGCCGCCGGACCCCTGGCCGAGGCGCTCCCGTCGCAGACCGTCGAGACGTTGCGCGAGGCGGTGCGCTTCGCGCGCGGGCAGCACGGCGTGCAGCAGCGTCCCACCGGGCGGCCGTACGCGGAGCATCTGCTGGAGGCGCTGGAGGTCGCCGTGGTCGGCGCGCGGGTACGCGACCGCGACGTGCTGACGGCGATCGTGCTGCACGACGTGCTGGAGGACACGGCGTGCACCGAGGCGGAGCTCGCGCGGCGCTTCGGCGCGGACGTGACCGGGCTCGTACGGTGGGTGACCAGGCCGGCCGGCGGCAGGAAGGCCGACCACCTGGCCGCGCTGGCCAAGGCCCCGACGCAGGCCGTGCTCGTGAAGCTGGCCGACCGGGTGAGCAACGTGCAGCAGCTCCAGCGCATGCCGTGGCGGTTCCAGAAGCGCTACTTCCTGGAGACCGTCGCGTACATCATGCCGCTGGCCGCGCCGCATCCCTGGTTCGCCGAGTGGTACGAGGAGTGGCGGCGGCCGTGGGAGCGGCGCGTGGCCCGCTACCCCGGCTAGCCGCGCAGGCGGGCCAGGCGGTTGCGTACGCCGTCGAAGTGGGCGTACACGGCCGAGACCGCGGCCTCCCTGTCGCCGGCGAGCACGGCGGCGTAGATGTCGCGGTGCCGCCGCGCCACGTCGCCCGGCGGCTCGTCGGGGGCGCCGAGGTGGTCGCGCAGCTGGTGGTAGACGTCCCAGAACGCGCCGAGCAGCTGGCTGACCAGCGGGTTGCCGAGAGGGCGGTAGAGCAGGTCGTGGAAGAGGCGGTCGGTCTCGGGGGAGACCTCGCCGACCTCGGACTCGCGGTCCATCCGGGACATGACGTCGGCCACGGGGGTCAGGTCGGCGTCGTGGCCGAGATCGATGAGGCGGCGTACGAGGCCGCTCTCCAGGATCTCGCGGATCTCGATGAGGTGGGCCAGGTGGTTCTTGCCGTTCTGCAGGGTGATGCGGCTGTGGAAGGCGAGCTCGTCCACCAGCCCTGACAGGGACATCCGGCCCACGAACATGCCGAAGCCGTGGCGGATGTCGACGATGCCGACGGCCTGCAGCGCCTTCAGAGCCTCCCTGACGGAGTTGCGGCTGACCTGCAGCTCCTCCATGAGTTCCGACTCGGTGGGCAGGGGGTCGCCCGCGACCAGCCCGCGTCTGACGATGAGGTCCTTGACGCCCTCTTGGGCCTCGACGGCCCGGCTGGGCCGTGCCGGACGCGGGACAGCGGTCATGAAGGTTCCTTTCGTCGTAGGTAACATTCCGGAAATCCTCTGTTGACCTCAAGACGCTCTGGCGTTTAGCGTCCACGTTACGCACAAGATAGGACATGGGATGTCCTACGTTCTACCTGTTCCCCCCAGGAGGCATCCGTGAGCTCTGAGTTCAGCCGCCGTGACTTCCTGCGCTACAGCGGGGCCACGGGTGCGGCGGCGTTCGTCGCGGCCACCCTCTCCGCCTGTTCCGGAGGCCCGGCCTCGACCGGCTCGGTCGGCGCCGGATCGAACAAAGACCTGATCACCGCCGTCATCGGCTACGGCAACGACCAGAGCTGGGACCCGACGCAGACGGCGTCGGCCTTCGCCATGGCCGGGATCAGCCACATCTACGAGGGGCTGCTCGACACCGACCCGATCACCCGTGAGCCGTACCCGGCCCTCGCCACCGCGCTGCCCGCCGACCTCAACGCCACCACCTGGACGTTCCAGCTCAGGGAGGGCGCCAAGTGGCACGACGGTCAGCCCGTCACCGCCGACGACGTGGTCTTCACGTTCGAGCGCATCCTGGGCCCCGACAACGTGCTGACCGGCAACTTCTTCAAGTCCTGGCTGCAGGAGGTGAAGAAGGTCGACGACCGGAGCGTGGAGCTGGTCTTCAAGTTCCCCTTCGCCGACGCGGCGCCCCGGCTGACCATCGCCAAGATCATGCCGAAGCACGTGTTCAGCCAGGCGGGCGCGTGGGACAAGGCCAAGAGCGGCATGACGGTCGGCTCGGGGCCGTACAAGCAGACGGCGCACAACCCCAAGTCCAACACGTCCTTCGAGGCGTTCGACGGCTACAACGGGCCGCGCCCGGCCACGGTCAAGAAGATGAACTGGCTGACCATCGTCGACGCCTCCGCCCGCGTGGCCAAGATCTCCGGCGGCTCGGCCGAGGCGCAGATCGCCGACAACATCCCGTACGCCAACGTGGACCAGCTCAAGCAGCAGGGCCTCACGGTCGAGGGCGGCAAGGGCATGAACCACATGTTCCTGATGTTCAACACCGCCGCCAAACCCTTCGACGACGTACGGGTCCGCCAGGCCCTGCACTACGCGATCGACAAGCAGAAGATGATCGACGTGGCGCTCAAGGGCCACGGCACCGCCTCCAGCTCCTTCCTCAACGAGGGACACCCCGACCACCAGCGTGCCTCGGTCGTCTACGACTACGACCCCGACAAGGCCAAGGCGCTGCTCAAGGAGGCCGGCGTCACGAACCTGACGGTCAACCTGATGGCCGTCAACGTGAGCTGGATCGTCGACTGCCTGCCCACCATCGCCTCCTCCTGGGAGGCCATCGGGATCAAGACCACGCTGGAGCCGCAGGACACGGCCGCGCTGTTCACCAAGATGGACCAGTTCCAGGACTACCAGGTGGTCGCGGCGGCCTCGAACCCCAACCAGTTCGGCATGGACGCCGACCTGATCCTGCACTACAACTACGTGCCCGGCGGCCTGTGGATGAAGTACAGCCACTGGGACGGCAGCAAGGACGCCGACAAGCTGTTCGCCATGATGGACGCGGCCGGCAAGGAGACGGACAAGGCCAAGAAGAGCGACCAGATCCACAAATATCTGGATCTGGTCGCCGAGCAGGCCGTGCTCTACCCCGTCGTGCACAACGAGCTGATGACCGCCTGGGACCCGAAGAAGATCTCCGGCATCCGCGCCCAGCCGTACCCCGGCATCAACCTGCTGCAGGCCAAGAGGACATGACGCTCGTACTCAGGATGCTGCTGCGGCGGCTCCTCATCCTGATCCCGCTGGTCCTCGGCGTGGTCGCGTTCGTGTTCATCGTGATGCGCTTCTCGGGCAGCAAGCCCGAGTACGCCTACTTCCAGGGCGCGAACCCCACGCCGGAGCAGATCCACCAGTTCCAGGTGGAGAACGGCCTGCTGGACCCGCTGCCGCTGCGGTACGTGCGCTTCGTCGCCGACCTCGTCCAGGGCGACATGGGCACCAGCGTGCTCACCAAGAAGCCCGTCATCGAGTCGGTGACGACCGCGCTGCCGCTCACGCTCCAGCTCACCTTCCTCGGCCTGGCCGTCGCGGTCGTGCTCTCGGTGGTGTTCGGCGTGACGGCGGCGTTGTTCCGCGACCGCTGGCCCGACCAGGCGATCCGGGTCGTGTCGCTGATCGGGGTGGCGGCTCCGGCGTTCTGGCTGGCGCTGCTGATGATCCAGTGGCTGGCGGTCGGCCAGGGTCTGTTCCCGACCGGCGGCTACATCAACCCGGCCGACTCCGTCACCGGCTGGCTGCAGTCGATGACGCTGCCCGCGCTGTCGTTGTCGCTGCCGATCGCCGCCCAGCTCACCCGCATCATCCGTACGTCGATGGTCGAGGAGCTGGACCGCGACTACGTGCGCACCGCGATCGGCAGCGGCCTGCCGATGATCGTCGTCGTCGGCCGCAACGTGCTGCGCAACGCGCTGATCAACCCGCTGACCGTGCTCGGCCTGCGCATCGGCTACCTCATCGGCGGCACCGTCGTCATCGAGACGATCTACGGCCTGCCGGGCATGGGCCAGCTCATGATCAACGCGGTGCGCGACGGCGACCCGGCGGTCGTGCAGGGCGTCGTGCTCACGATCGCGATCGGCTTCATGGTGGTCAACCTCGTCGTCGACATCCTCTACCTGCTGGTCAACCCCCGTCTGAGGAGCGCGGCCTGATGAGAAGCGCACTCGCAGAACGCCTGTCCAGGCCCGGCGTCGCCTTCCGGCGGCTGCCGCCGACGTCGTGGCTCGCGGTCGGCGTGATCGCCGTCGTCGTGCTGGCCGCGCTGTTCGCGCCGCTGATCGCGCCGCACTCGCCGTACTTCCAGGAGGCCGCAGGGGGCGGCCCGTCGGCCGGGCACTGGATGGGGCTCGACAGCGCCAACCGCGACATCCTGTCCAGGCTCCTGTACGGCGCCCGCTGGTCGCTCATCATCGGCCTCGGCGCCACCGGGCTCGCCCTGGTGACCGGGGCGGTCATCGGCGCGGTCGCGGCCACCTCGCGCCGGGCCGTGGACGAGACCGTCATGCGCGTGCTCGACGTGATCATGGCCTTCCCCGGCATCGCGCTCGCCGCCGTGCTGGTGGCCGTGTTCGGCGGCAGCATCCCGGTGCTGGTCATGGCCATGGCGTTCCTGTACATGCCGTCCGTGGCGAGGGTCGTACGCGCCAACGTGATCGCTCAGTATGGCGAGGATTATGTAGCCGCCGAACGCATCATCGGGGCGCGTACGCCGTACATCGTGGTCAAGCACGTGGCGGTCAACTGCGCGGCGCCCGTCCTGGTGTTCTGCACGGTGATGGTGGCCGACGCGATCGTGTTCGAGGCGTCGCTGTCGTTCATCGGCGCCGGCGTACGCCCGCCCAACCCCTCCTGGGGCAGCGTCATCGCCGACGGCAAGAACCTGGTGCTGCTCGGCGGCTGGTGGGCCACGGTCTTCCCCGGCCTGCTGATCCTGCTCACCGTGCTCGCCCTGAACATCCTCTCCGAAGGCATCTCCGACGCCTGGGCCGCCCCGGTACGCAGGCCCGCCCCCAAGAAGGACGACGCGTTCGAGCAGGCCGCCCCCGGCACCGGCCAGATCCTCGAACTGCCCGGCCTGGAGGAGGCCGCCCGCCGGCTCGCCGAACGCGCCCGCCCGCTGCCACAGGGACAGCCGATCCTCAGCGTCGAACGCCTGCGCATCGGCTTCGACCCCACCGTGGACATCGTGGACGGCATCGGCTTCGAGGTCTGGCCGGGCGAGGTCGTCGGCCTGGTCGGCGAGTCCGGCTGCGGCAAGTCGCTGACCGCGTTGACGATCATGGGCCTGCAGCCGCGCGGGGCCCACGTCGGCGGCCACGTGCGCTTCGACCAGAAGGAGCTGCTCGCGCTGCCGCGCCGCGCCCGCCGCCGCCTGCTCGGCCACGAGATGGCGATGATCTACCAGGACGCGCTGTCCTCGCTGAACCCGGCCATGACCATCAAGGCCCAGCTCAAGCAGGTCACCCGCAGAGGCGGCCGGCGAACCCCCGCCGAGCTGCTCGAACTCGTCGGCCTCGACGCCCGCCGCACCCTGTCGGCCTACCCGCACGAGCTGTCCGGCGGGCAGCGGCAGCGGGTGCTGATCGCCATGGCCCTGTCGCGCGAGCCCAAGCTGATCGTCGCCGACGAGCCGACGACCGCGCTCGACGTGACCGTCCAGGCGCAGGTCATCGAGCTGCTGCTGCGGCTGCGCGAGGAGCTGGGGTTCGCGCTGATCCTCGTCTCGCACGACCTCGCCCTGGTCGCCGACGTCACCGACCGCGTGGTCGTCATGTACGGCGGCCAGATCGTCGAGACCGGCGCCACCGCGACGCTGGTCGGCGCACCCGCCCACCACTACGCCAGAGGGCTGCTCGGCTCGGTCCTGTCGCTGGAGTCGGGCGCCGAACGGCTCACCCAGATCCGGGGCGTGGTGCCCGCGCCCGCCGACTTCCCGGCCGGATGCAGGTTCGCCGACCGGTGCCCGATGGCGACCGACGTGTGCCGTACGGAGACGCCGGTGCTGGCCGGGAACGCCAGGAGCCACGCCGTGGCCTGCCACCACCCGGCGGTCGAACTCGTGGGGAGCGAGCAGCATGCTTGAGCTGAACGACGTGCACGTCGTGCACAAGGCCCGGTCCGGCGGCGTGTTCTCGCGCGACCGCGTGCACGCCCTGACCGCCGCCTCGCTGACGGTCGCGCCCGGCGAGACCGTCGGGATCGTGGGGGAGTCGGGCTGCGGCAAGTCCACGCTGGCCAAGGTGCTGGTCGGCCTGCAGAGACCGACCGCCGGGACCGTACGCCTCCGCGACCGCGACCTGTGGACGCTGAAGGAGTCCGAGCGGCGCGCGCTGATCGGCGGCGGCGTCGGGATGATCTTCCAGGACCCGTCCACCGCGCTCAACCGCCGGATGCCGGTCGGGCAGATCCTGCGCGACCCGCTCACCGTGCACCGCCGGGGCACCCCGGCCCAGCGCGACGCCCGCGTCCGCGAGCTGCTCGACCTCGTCGGCCTGCCCCCGAGCGCCGCCGACGCGCTGCCCGGCCAGCTCTCCGGCGGGCAGCGGCAGCGGGTGGCCGTGGCCAGGGCGCTCGCGCTCGAACCCGAGCTGGTCGTCGCCGACGAGCCCACCAGCGCCCTCGACGTCTCCGTCCGCGCCCAGATACTCAACCTGCTGCTCGACCTGAAGGAACGGCTCGGGCTCGCGCTGGTGTTCATCTCGCACGACATCCAGACCGTACGCAGGATGAGCGACCGCGTGGTCACCATGTACCTGGGCAGGATCGTGGAGCAGACGCCCGCGCAGGCCGTGCCGGCGCGGGCCAGACACCCGTACACGCGGGCGCTGTTCTCCGCGACCCCGGGGCTGATCTCGCCCATCAACCCGATCCCGCTGGTGGGGGCCGTGCCCTCGGCCACCAGGCCGCCGAGCGGCTGCCCGTTCCGCACCCGGTGCTGGCGGGCCGACGACGTGTGCGCGGCCGAGATGCCCGCCGCCACGCGGGCGGAGGACGACCACCTCTTCCACTGCCACCACCCGGTGGCGGCCGGAGCCACCGACCTAGAGCTGATCCAGGAGCATTCATGACCGCGTTCGAAGTCGCCGAGTCCGTGACGGTGACCGGCGTCATCCCCCCGGTCTGCACCCCGATGACCCCCGACCGCGAGGTGGACGCCGCCTCCCTGACCCGGCTGGTCGACCATCTGCTGGCGGGCGGCGTGGACGCGCTGTTCGTGCTCGGCTCCTCCTCGGAGGTGGCCTACCTGACCGACGCGCAGCGGCGGGTGGTGCTGGACACGGTGATCGGGCACGTGGGCGGGCAGGTGCCGGTGCTGGCCGGGGTGATCGACATGACCACGCCCCGGGTGCTCGAACACGCCCGCGTCGCGGTCGAGGCCGGGGCGTCCGCGCTGGTGGCGACCGCGCCGTTCTACACGCGCACGCACCCCGACGAGATCCGCACCCACTTCCGCCTGCTCGCCGAGCGCGGCGGCCTGCCGGTCTACGCCTACGACCTGCCGGTCAGCGTGCACGTCAAGCTCGCCGCCGACCTGCTGCTCGGCCTGGCCGCCGAGGGCGTGCTCGCCGGGGTGAAGGACTCCAGCGGCGACGACGGCGGCCTGCGGCAGGTCATCATGGGGCGCGAGGCGCCGTTCAGCGTGCTCACCGGGTCGGAGGTGACCGTGGACTCGGCCCTGTGGATGGGCGCCGACGGCGTCGTCCCCGGCCTCGGCAACGTCGACCCCCATGGGTACGCCGAGCTGTACCGCGCCGCCGTCAGCGGTGACTGGGAGGCGGCACGGGCCGAGCAGGAGCGCCTGGTCAGGCTCTTCGAGATCGTCCGGGTCGGCGGCTCCCGCATGGGCGGCAGCTCGTCGGGGCTCGGCGCGTTCAAGGCCGCCCTGCACCTGCGGGGCGTCATCGACTGCCCGGCCACCGCGCTCCCGCAGACCCCGCTGAACGACGACGAGACCGGCCGCATCGGC
>JABFVJ010000217.1 GCA_013362835.1 Nonomuraea sp.
CGGCGGCGACCACGGAGGCGAGCGCCGAGTGGCCGCAGGAGCCGCGCAGGTCGAACCGGTCGGGCGCGCCGGGCAGGGCCTGCACGAACCGGTAGTCGAGGTCGAACATGGGGTGCGCGGACGGTTCGACCAGGGCGATCTTCAGTACGTGGGCGCCGCCCGCGGAGGTCAGATAGCGGCGGGCCTCGGTGAGATGGCCCAGCAGCGCCGTCTCCTCGCGCGGCAGCCGGGCGGCGTCCAGCACGAACGTCGGGCAGGGGGCGCCGGTGGCGTGGGCGAGATGGCCGATCATGCCGCCACCGCCATGGTGGCGGGCGGCGCGGGACGGGCCTCGGCGCCCTGGAACCGCTCCCGCCACACCTCGTGGACGAGCAGCGCCCAGAGCGTCGACGCCACGGTGTCGCCCGGACGGTGCGCCTGCGTGTCGAACAGGGCGTCGACGGCGGCGCCGTCGAGCCGTCCGTCGGCGGCCAGCCGGGCGGGCGTGAGGAGGTCCCGCGCGCACTCCCACAGGGCCGTGCCGGGGGTGAGCATCGCGGTGACCGGCAGGGTGAAGGGCTGCTTGGGCCGGTCGAGCACGCTGTCGGGCAGCAGCCCCCGGGCGGCCGCGTACAGGGTGCGCTTGACCTGGTCGCCGTCGATGCGCAGCGCGTCGGGCAGCGCCCGGCCCAGGGCCACCACGGACCGCTGGCAGAACGGCAGCCGCACCTCGACGGAGCCGGCCATGCTCAGGTGGTCGACGCGGCGCAGGTGGTAGGCGGGCAGGCGGTGGCCGAGCTCGAAGCGGGTGATGCGCTCCAGGACGCTGCCGGGCCCGTGCAGCAGGTCCTGGTGGGCCGCCTCGGGCAGCGGGGGCACCTCCCGCAGGTGGTCGCGGTAGGCGTCGGTGTACAGCCCGGCGCGGGTCGCGGCCGGGGCGGCGGAGAGTGCGTCGAGGTAGGCGGTGCTCCAGTCGCCCCCGGCGGCGGCCGTCTCGGCGGCGGCGCGCATCCGCGCGTAGCCGCCGAACACCTCGTCGGCCGCGTCCCCGGTGAGCGCGACGGTGAACCCGGCCTGCCGTACCGCCCGGAAGAGGGCGTACGTGCTCAGCGCGATCGGGTCGGCGTTGGGCTGGCCGAGGTGGCGGACGGTCTCCTCCAGCAGGGCGGGGAAGCCGGCCGGGTCGATCTCGACCTGGTGGTGCTCCGTGCCGGCGTGCTCGGCGACGGCGCGGGCGAAGTGCCGCTCGTCGAACGGCCAGTCGCCCCGGTAGGCGATGTTGAAGGAGTGCACGGGGCCGTACTCGGCGGCCAGGGCGGTGACCAGGCTGGAGTCCAGGCCCCCGGAGGTGATCAGGGCGACGGGCACGTCGGCGACGAGCAGCCGGCCGACCTCCTCCCGCAGCCGGTCCCGTACCCGCTCGGGGGCCCGGCCGGGATCGGGCAGTTCGGCGGCGGCCGCCACGCGCCGCCTGCGGCGGGGGGTGCCGCCCAGGTCGCACACGAGCGTGGTGCCCGGGGGCAGCACCTCGATGTCCTCGAACATGGTCTGCTCGCCGAAGGGCGTGCGGGTGGCCAGGTAGGCGTCCAGGGCGGTGTCCCGCATCCCGGCGGCGACCGGGCCGAAGCCCAGCAGGGCGGGGATCTCGGAGGCGAAGTACAGGGAACGGGCGGCCTCGTCCCACCGGTGGTAGAGCGGCTTCATCCCGATCTCGTCGGTGGCCAGCAGCAGCCGGGGCACCTCGCCGCGCCGGTCGACCAGGGCGATGGCGTACATGCCGTCGAGGTGGTCGGTGAAGTCCTCGCCGTACTCCAGGTACAGGGCGGGGATGACGTTGCCGTCGCAGCGGTCGGCGAAGGCGTGGCCGCGGGCGCGCAGCCGGCGGCGCAGCTCGTCGTGGTTGTAGATCTCCCCGTTGAACACGGCCTGGACGGGGCCCCCGAGCCCGTACGGCTGCTGTCCGCCGTGCAGGTCGACGACGGCGAGCCGGTCGTAGCCCAGGCCCCAGCCGGGGGCCCGGGTCATGCCGGTCGCGTCCGGGCCGCCGTGCCGCTGGAGGGCCGCGACGGTGCACATCTCGTGCGGTGTGGCCACCGCGTTGAAGTAGCCGTGGATCCGGCACATGTCTGCCTGTCTTTCCGTGCGGAGACGACGGGTCAGCGGGGCGTCGTCGACAGATAGCGCTCCCCGCTGTCGGGGAAGACGGTGACGACCGTGGCGCCCGCCCAGCGGGGGTGCGCGGCGACGGTCCGGGAGGCCCACGCGGCGGCCCCGGAGGACACCCCGACGGGCAGGCCGGTGGCGCGCACCACGTCGCGTACGGTGGCGGCGGCCGCCTCGTCGGGCACGGCGACGACCTCGTCGACGAGGGTGAGGTCGGTGATGTCGGAGACGTAGCCGGCGCCGATGCCGGGGATGCCGTGCGGGCCCGGTTCGCCGCCCGACAGCACCGCGGAGCGGGCCGGTTCGACGGCGACGACGTGCACGCCGGTGCGTTCCTTGAGGTAGCGGGCGGTTCCGGTGAGGGTCCCGCCGGTGCCCACCCCGCACACCAGGACGTCGACGCGGCCGCCGGTGGCCTCCCAGATCTCCGGTCCCGTGGTCTCGTAGTGGGCGCGGACGTTGGCCGGGTTGGTGTCCTGGTGCGGCAGCCACGAGCCGGGCATGGAGCGCTGGAGCTCCTCGGCGTGCGCCCAGGCCGCCATCAGCCCGTCCCCGTGCGGGACCAGGACCACCTCGGCGCCCAGTTCGCGCAGGATCAGGCGGCGCTCCTCGGTGGCGTTGTCGGGCATGACGATGACGCAGCGGTGCCCGCGCCGGGCGCACAGGGCGGCCAGCGAGATGCCGGTGCTGCCCGAGGAGCACTCGATGACGGTGCCGCCGGTGGCGGGCAGCTGCCCGGACTCCTCGGCGGCGCGCATCATGGCGAGCGCGGCACGGTCCTTGACGCTGGAGATCGGGTTGAGCATCTCCAGTTTGGCGAGCAGGGTCACGCCGTCGGTGAGGCCCGGCAGGTCGACCCGCAGCAGCGGGGTGCCGCCGACCAGCTCCTCCAGCGACCGGGCGATGGAGGCGGTCCGTGCGGGCCGCAGGTCCGTGTCTGTCGTCACTGTTCCCCCCAAGTCGGGTGATGCGGCGGCCGGTTCAGGCGGCGAGGTGCCCGCCGGCGGCCGTCAGGTGACGGGCCGCGGCCTGCTGAAGATGGGTGATGTCGCTGGAGACGGTGGCGAAGGTGAACCCCTCGGCGAGCCGTTTGGCGGCGCTCTCGCCGTCCAGGACGTGGATGCCGCAGGCGATGCCGGCCCGGTCGGCGGCCTCGGTGACGCGGACCAGCGCGGCCTCGAGCGCGTCGGCGGCGGCGGGATCGCCGAACCAGCGGGCGCCCAGGGCCGCGGAGAGGTCCGCGGGCCCGACGTAGACGGCGTCGAGTCCCTCGGTGGCGCAGATCGCGTCCAGGTTCTCCAGCGCGGCCGCGGTCTCGATCATGACGATGCAGGCGACCTGGTCGTCGATGGTGGCGGGCACGTCGCCGAGGCGCAGCTCCGCGCGCACGGGCCCGGCCAGACTGCGGGTCCCCGCCGGGTGGTGGCGGCAGGCGCGTACGACGGTGAGGGCCTGCTCGGGTGTCTCGACCATCGGCACGACCACACCGCGGGCGCCGGTGTCGAGGGCGACGCCGATGGCCACCGGGTCCGGCGAGGGGACCCGGATGATCCCGGCGGAGCGGCCACGGGCGTCGACGGCGAGCATCGCGGCCTGCCAGCCGGGCTGGTGCATGACGCCGTGCTGGCCGTCGACGCCGACGTAGTCGTAGCCCAGGCCGGCGATGCGCTCGGTGGCGGCCGGGTCGTTCAGGGCGATCCAGTAGCCGACGAGCCGCTCGCGGTCGCGCAGGCGCTGGGCGAAGGAGGCCGTCTCCTGGGCCCCGGGGCCGCTCATTCGCCCTCCTCGATGGCGTAGCTCCGCTTCCCGTCCAGCCCGGTCGGCACGTCGCCGTTGATGGAGACCCGGTGCAGCACGCGCCGGTGGCGGTCGTAGTCGTTGACGGCGTAGTGCTGGGTGGCGCGGTTGTCGAAGATGAGGACGTCACCGGGGCGCCAGGTCCAGCGCGCGGTGTTCTCCGGGCGCCGTACGTAGGACTGGAGCACGTCGAGGATCGGGCGCGACTCGCGCGGCGTCAGGCCGACCAGCCACTGGGCGAAGCCGCCGAGGAAGAGGACGGGCTCGCCGGACTCGGGATGGACCCGGACCACGGGGTGGGCGGTCTCGAACCGGCGGGCCAGGAAGGCCTTGCGGACCTCCTCGCCGCGCTCGGTGCCCAGGCGCGGCTGCTCGGCGTGGTTGGTGTGCACGGCCCACAGCCGGTCGGCGATCTCCCGCAGCTCGGCGGGCAGGTCCTTGTATCCCGCCGCCGCGTTGGCCACGAGGGTGTCGCCCCCGTACGGCGGGAGCACCACGCTGCGCAGCGTGGTGCCCAGGGACGGGGTGGTGGTGAAGCTGATGTCGGTGTGCCAGTGGTCGGCGCGCTGGTCCTCGCCGTCGACCGGGATCACCTGCGCGGCGGCGTCGACCGTCCGCATCATGGGGTGCTTCTGCGTCAGCGGCCCGAACCGGCCGGCGAAGGCCAGCTGCTGCGCGTCGGTGATGTCCTGGTCGCGGAAGAAGAGCACCTTGTGCTCCAGGAATGCCTCGTGGATCTGGCCGAAGACCGAATCCGACAATTCCGTGGAGAGATCGACGCCCGTCACCTCCGCGCCGATACGGCCGCCGATTCTTCGTACATCAAAAAGGGACACCAGTTTTCCTTCCGAACTCGTCAGAAGTCCGCGCCTCCCGGAAGGGATCTCACGGTCCGCCGCCACCGGGAAAAAGGGGGCGCGGACCGGTCACGGGAGCGATACCGGCAGCACAGAGCAGGGGCGGCCGGACTGGACGGCACCGAGCAAACCACGGAGCGCACGCATCCGGCCATGGGTTCGCGCGTGGGTGCGACGACTTGGCCAACTCCCCCGCCGGGCCCGCGCGGACGGTCCCCGGGCCCGACCTGTTCAAGTCGTCGGCACCCCCGCTTTCCCTCTTGCCGCCGCCGCGGCGGGTGTGGTGGGCTCGGGGCACCCCCAATCACCTTGCGCCTTTGCCGAATTCCCCGGAAGCAGGCGGATTCACCCGCGCGAAAGGGCCCCCATGAGACTCGGCGAGCTGCACCCCAATATCCGGCTGCGCATCGGCGTCGGATTCGTCCAGCGCCTGCTGGGCGTCATGCTGATGCCGCTGCTGGTGATCCGTCTCGCGGAGCTGTACGGGCCGGCCGCGGCCGGTGCGCTGACCCTGGGAGTCGCCGGGGCGGGAATCGCCGCGAACTTCCTCGGCGGCCACCTCGCCGACGTGTACGGGCGGCGCCCGGTGCTGATCGCCGGCGAACTCGGCGCGACCCTGAGCTTCGCCCTGCTGGCGCTGGCCAACTCGCCCTGGTGGTCCTCCGGCTGGGCGACGTTCGCGCTGTTCCTGCTGAACACCTGCTGCGCGCAGATGGCCACGCCCGCCGCCGAGGCGATGATGGTCGACGTCTCCACGCCCGAGAGCCGGCCGCTCGTCTACACGATCAACTACTGGTCGATCAACCTCGCCTTCACCGTCGGCGCGCTCATCGGCGGCTTCTTCTACGAGGGCCACTTCGCCCGGCTGCTGACGGGCGCGGCCGTGCTGAGCGCGCTGACCACGACCGTGATCGCACGCTGGCTCAGCGAGACCGCGCCGCGCACCGGCAAGGACGCCGCCCGCGGCATCGACGCCATGCTGCGCGGCTATCTGGCCGTCGCCCGCGACCGGGTCTTCCTGCGGGTGCTGATCGCGGCGGCGCTGATCTCGGCCGTCGAGATGCAGATCGGCTACTACATCGCCGTCCGGCTCGCCGACGAGTTCCCCACCCAGGTCATCGCCCGGATCGGCTCCTGGGCGCCCGACGTGGACGGCACGGCGATGCTCGGCATCCTGCGGGCGGTCAACGCCGCCCTGGTGGTGGTGCTGGTGCTGTTCGCCAAGAGCCTGCTGACGCGGCTGAGCGACCGGGCACGGCTGTACGCGGGCATCGCCGTCTTCTCGGTCGGCTACATGGTCTGGGCGGTCAGCAACACCGGCTGGGTGCTCATCGCCGCGGCCGTCGTGCTCACCGTGGGCGAGATCGCCGCGGTCCCGGTGCGCCAGGCGCTGCTGGCCGACCTCGTCGACCCCGAGGCCCGCACCAAGTACATGGCCGCGTACGCCCTCAACGCCCGCGTCGGCCTCCTCCTGGCCTCCCTCTGCGTCACCCTCGGCGCCTTCGTCCCCTCCCTGGCCATGAGCCTCCTCTACGGCACGGCCGGCCTGGCAGCGATCCTCCTCTACCGCTCCCTCCTCCGGATCCGCGAGGACCGCCAGCACACCGAGCGGGAAAAGGCCCCCGCCCAGACCACCTGACGCACTCCCGCTCTCCGCGGGCAGTCGTGCCGCTGGGGCGGCACGGGTGGGCGCGACGGCACCCCGCAAGCGCCGGGCCGCGCGAACACCCCCCGGCCCACACCCACCCGGAGCCCCCACAAGACGCCGTACAACCGCCGCCGGAAACCTGCTCAGCAGCCTCGGAGATGCCCCCACCCCACCCGCCACCAGAGCATGGTCGCCGCGGGCAAGGCGCCCGAACCTTCTCCCGGATGAGGTGCTGAGCAGTGACGGTGGACATCGCACAGAGCAACACGCGCGGCATTGCCTCGCTCTTCAACTCGGCCGTAGCCGCCTGGGCCATAGCCGCGGCCTGGGAGATCGGCGCCCTCGACGAACTGCACCGCGCCCGCACCCTGGACACCGCGGACTTCGCCGACCGCGCCGACCTCGACCCCACGTCGACCACGGGCCTGTTCCGTGCCCTGGCCTCCGTGGGCCTGGTCCGGCGCGAGGGCACGGTCGTCACCGCGCTGGACGCCTTCGACGAGATGTACCGCAACAAGTCCTTCTTCCACTGGCTGGCCCGCGGCAGCGCGGAACTGTTCCAGCAGATCCCGGCCGTCCTGCGCAACGAGAACCGCACCGGCTCCTTCTACCGGCGCGACTCCGCCGCCATCGCCTTCGCCTGCCGCGAGATCGACCAGGTCACCTACGCCCCCGCCTTCTGGGCGGCGATGGGCCGGGTGGACTTCCCCTTCGCCCGGGCCGCCGACCTCGGCTGCGGCAGCGGCGCCCGGCTGATGCAGATCCTCGACCGGCACCCCGGCACCACCGGGACGGGCATCGACATCGCCCGGCCCGCGCTCGAGGTGGCACGCGCGGAGGCCGCCGCGGCGGGCCTCGCCGACCGCACCGCGTTCCTGCACGGCGACGTGCTGAACCTGGAGCCGCGGCCCGAGTACGCCGACGTGGAGCTGCTGACGTGCTTCATGATGGGGCACGACTTCTGGCGGGACGGCCGGCGCGAGAACGCGATCGGCACCCTGCGGCGACTGCGCGAGGCCTTCCCGTCCGCCCGCCGGCTGCTGATCGGCGACGCCACCCGCACCGACCTGCCCGACACCGAGCTGCCCGTCTTCACCCTCGGTTTCGAGCTCGGCCACGACCTGATGGGCACGTTCCTGCCGACCGTCGCCGACTGGGAGTCCGTCTTCGCCGAGGGCGGCTGGGAACTGCTGCGCACCAACCGCATCGAGATGACCGTCGGAGAGGTCATCTTCGAACTGGCCTGAGAGGCCCGGCGATGACGACATTCGCGACCGCGGTCGCCCGTGCCCTGGCCGGCTGCGGCATCGACCACGCCTTCGGTCTGGTCGGCGGCGGCAACATCCTGGCCACCGCCGCGCTGACCCGGGCCGGTGTGCACTACACGGCGGCCCGGCACGAGGGCGGCGCGATGGCCATGGCCGACGCCTACTTCCGGGCCACCGGGCGGGTGGCCGTGTGCACGACCACGCACGGGCCGGGGCTGGCCAACACGGCGACCGCGCTGGCCGAGGCCGCCAAGAACCGCAGCGCCGTCGTCCTGCTGTGCGGCGACGCCCCGGTGGCGGGCCCGCGCGCCCACGACATCGACCAGAGCGCCCTGGCCGCCTCGCTGGGGGTGCCCGTGGTGCGTCCGACGGACCCGGACACGGCGGTGGAGGACACCGTACGGGCCGTGCGCACCGCGACCACCGCCCAGTGCCCCGTGGCGCTCTTCCTGCCCGGCGACCTGACGAACCGTGAACTCTCCGCCCCGCCCGCGCCCGCACCCGTGCCACCGGCCGCCACACCCCAACCCGCCCGTGCCCGCGCCGAGGAGGCCGACGAGATCCTGGCCCTGCTGGCCGGCGCCCACCGCCCGCTGCTCCTGGGCGGGCTGGGCGCCTGGCGTTCGGGCGCGGCGAAGATCCTCGCCGACCTCGGCGACCGGCTCGGCGCGCTGCTGGCCACCACGGTCATGGCGAACGGGATGTTCGCCGCGCACCCCGCCGCGCTCGGCCTGTGCGGGGGGTTCGCCTCCCCGCCGGCGGCCGAGCTGATGGGCGAGGCGGACCTGGTGCTGGCGTTCGGCACGAGCCTGGGCGACTTCACGCTGCACGGCGGCCGGATCCTCGACCCGGCCGCCCGCGTCGTCCAGATCACCCTGGAAGGGGCCCGCGCACCCCGCGCGGACCTCGCCGTGCGCGGTGACGCGGCGGCGGTGGCGGCCCAGTTGCTGGACGCGGCCGACGCGCGCGGCATCACCCGTTCCCCGTGGCGCGAGCAGTCCGCCGCCTCCGGCGCGCTACGGGCCGCC
>JABFVJ010000376.1 GCA_013362835.1 Nonomuraea sp.
AGGAGGGAGGCGAGGGAGCGGCGGTCGGCGGGTTGGAGGCCGGAGAGCAGGTCGTGTTCGCGGCGGAGCAGGTCGGCGAAGGCCGCGTCGACCCGAGCCACCCCCGTCTCCGTCAGCGACACCAGCACCCCGCGCCGGTCCTCAGGGTCGGGCCGCCGCCGCACCAGCCCCGCCTGCGCGAGCCGGTCGATGCGGTTGGTCATCGTCCCCGAGGTGACCAGCGTGGCCCGCAACAGGGCTCCAGGGCTCAACTCGTACGGCTTCCCGGCCCGCCGCAACGCCGTGAGCACGTCGAACTCCCAAGGCTCCAGATCATGTTCGGCGAAGGCCGCCCGCCTGGCGCGGTCGAGATGTTTGGCCAGCCGTGACACCCTGGAGAGGACCTGAAGGGGCTCGACGTCGAGGTCGGGCCGCTCGATCCGCCATGCCGCGACCAGCCGGTCGACCTCGTCATCCTGTGGCGTCATGACACAGAGTCTACTGTCTTGACATCGAGATATCTCTCTCGATATCAATTATCTCTATGTCAAGAGATATCTGGGACCCGGTGACCTACGCCGTCTACGCCGACGAGCGGTCGCGGCCGTTCATCGAGCTGATCTCCAGAGTCGGTGCGGTGACCCCCGATTATGTCGTGGACGCCGGCTGCGGCAGCGGCGAGCTCACCGTCGAACTGGCCAACCGCTGGCCCGAGGCGACCGTCGAAGGCTTCGACGCCTCGCCCGCGATGATCACCAAGGCCCGCCAGCTCGGTTCGCCGGTGCACTTCGCCGTGGCCGACGTCGACACCTGGCACCCCGACCGCCCCATGGACGTGATCGTCTCCAACGCCGTCCTGCAGTGGGTGCCCTCCCACCACGGCGTGCTCGAACACTGGCTGGAGGAGCTGGCCCCCGGAGGCTGGCTGGCCTTCCAGGTGCCGGGCAACTTCGACTCCCCGAGCCACGTCGCGATCCGCGAGCTGTGCGCCTCCCGCGCCTGGTCCGACCGGCTCAGCGACCTCAACAGGGGCAATCCGGTCGACGACGCGGCGCAGTACCTCGACTTTCTCAACGACGGCGGCTGCCAGGTGGACGCCTGGGAGACGACGTACGTGCACGTGCTCCACGGCGAGAACCCGGTGCTCGACTGGGTCTCCGGCACGGCCCTGCGCCCGATCTTCGACCGGCTCGGCCCGGAGGAGCGGAAGCGGTTCAAGTCCGACCTCGCCGGCCCGCTCGCCGACGCCTACCCGGCCAGGAGCTACGGCACCCCCTTCCCCTTCCGTCGCATCTTCGTGGTGGCCCAGAAATGACGATCCGAGCTCTGCATCACGTCCAGCTCGCCGCTCCCGCGGGCAGCGAGCCGCGGCTGCGCGCCTTCTACGAGGGCGTGCTCGGGCTGCGCGAGGTCCCGAAGCCGCCGGAGCTGGCCAAACGCGGCGGCGCCTGGTTCCGCGGCGACGGGGTGGAGGTCCACCTCGGCATCGAGGACGACTTCAGGCCCGCCCGCAAGGCCCACCCCGCGTTCCTGGTGGACGACCTCGACGCGTACGCCGCCAGGATCCCCGACGCCGTGCCCGACGACCTGTTCCCCGGCTACCGCCGGATCTACGTCACCGACCCCGTGGGCAACAGAATCGAACTCCTGCAAGCCGTGTGATGTTCATCTTCAGGTGGCATGATTGTCCGAAATCGGACACTTGTGAGGTGCAGTGGGCATCGAGATCGAGGACAAGTTCGACGTTCCTTCCGACTACGCGATACCGGACCTGAGCGGCCTGGCCGAGGTCTCCGGCCCGCGAAGTCACCAGCTCGTGGCGCTGTACTACGACACGCCCGACCTGCGGCTGGCGGCGCGCGGCGTCACGCTCAGGCGCAGGCGCGGCGGCGACGACGCGGGCTGGCACCTGAAGCTCCCGAAGGCCAAGGGCGTGCGCCAGGAGATCACGTACCCGCTGACCCGCAGCACCAAGATCGTGCCGCCGGAGCTGGCCGAGCTCGTCCGCGCCTACACCAGGGGCGCCGAGCTCCAGGTCGTCGCCGAGCTCGACACCCGCCGCAGCGTCACCCTGCTGCACGACGGCGGCGCCGGCCTGGTGGAGATCGCCGACGACCGCGTGAAGGGCACGGTCCACCAGGACGGGAGGGTCCTGCGATGGCGCGAGGTCGAGGCCGAGCTGCTCGCGCAGGACCGGCGCGACCTGCTGGCCAAGGTCGGCAAGCGGCTGCGGAAGGCGGGGGCGAGCCCGGCCGGGAGCGCCAGCAAGCTCGCCAGGCTCCTCGAACCCACCCCGCCCGCCCGCGCCGCCACCGAGCCGGGAACGGCGGGCGAGACGGTCGTCGCCTATCTGTCGAGCCAGGTCGCCGCCCTCCTCACGCAGGACCCCCGGGTACGCAGGGCGGACGAGGACGCCGTCCACCAGATGCGCGTGGCCTCACGCAGGCTGCGCAGCGCGCTCAAGGCGTTCAAGTCCGTGGTGACCGACACCGGGACGATCCAGGAGGAACTGCGCTGGCTCGCCACCGTGCTCGGCGAGGCCCGCGACCTGGAGGTGATCAGGGCCAGGTTCGACGGGGAGCTGAGCGGACTCGCCCCAGAACTGGTCACCGGTCCCATTCACACCCGTCTCGGCTCGGATCTGCGCAAACGCGAACAGGAGGCGTACGAGCGCATCAAGGACGCCCTCAGCGGCGACCGCTACTACACCCTGCTCAACACCCTCGACGCGCTGATCGCCGCCCCTAACCTGGGCAAGGCGGCCGCGAAGCCGGCGAAGGAACGGCTCAGCGCCATCGCGGCCAAGGGCTGGGACCGGGTGACCAGGGCCTACGACACCGCGCAGGCCATCGACGACCCCGAGCGCCGCGAGATCGCCATGCACGACGTGCGCAAGGCGGCCAAACGCGCTCGATACACCGCCGAAGCGCTCGAACCCACCCTGGGCAAGGGCATGGCCAAGCTGGCGAAGCTCGCGGAGAACGTCCAGGAGGTCCTGGGGGCGCACCGGGACGGCGTGGTCGCCCAGGAGACGCTGGCCAAGGAGGCCGAGAGCGCCCGCCAGGCCGGCGAGGACACCTTCACGTACGGGCTGCTGATCGGGATCGAGCGGAACACCGCCGAACGCGCCCACGCCGACTTCCCGCGGGTCTGGGCGGAGACGGTGAAGGCGGTCAAGAAGGTGCTGTAAATAACGTTCGCTACGATCTCCCGGGTGACCGTTGAGCCCCCCGTGATCAGCACGTCCCGTCTGGAAGCGTTCAGCGACGGCGTCTTCGCCATCGCCATCACGCTGCTGGTGATCGAGATCCATCTGCCCGACGACTGGGAGGCCGATCTCGCGGGCGCGCTGATCAGCCTGTGGCCGTCGTACTTCGCCTACGCCGTCACGTTCCTGCTGGTGGGCATGATCTGGATGAACCATCACCGGATGTTCCACTTCATCCGCAGAACCGACGGCATGCTGCTCGCCCTCAACGTGCTGCTGCTGATGGACGTGGCCTTCCTGCCGTTCCCGACGCACGTGCTGGCGGAGGCGCTGCACACCGGTCACGGCACGCGCGAGGCCGCCGTCTTCTACGGCCTCGTCCTGGTGATCGGCGGCCTGTTCTACAACGCCGTCTGGTGGTACGCCTCCTGGAACCAGCGCCACCTCGGCGAGCACATCACCCCGGCCGAGGCGCGCGTGCTGCGCCTGCGCTGGGGCATGGGCCCTGTGCTCTACCTGGTGGGCACGGTCATCGGCGCGTTCCACGCCGTCGCCGCGCTCTGCTACTACGTGTTCCTGCTGGTCTTCTACTTCTTCGACATGCGGCCAGGACGCCGTCAGGTCGCGTAACGCTCCACGCCGACCACCTGGTCGCCGCGCCGGTGCAGCACCGCGAACGCGCCCTTGCGCAGGTGCACGTCCTTGCCGCTCAGCGCGTGGATCAGGCCGGGCAGCACCTTGCCGTGGCTGCACACGGCCGCGGGCGCGGCGAGGTCGCGCGCGAGGGCGGGCGTCTTGTGCGGGTCCTGGCCCTCCTCGCTGAGCAGCGGCTCGGTCCTGATCTCGGTCCCGTACGGCTCCAGCGTCTGTACGCACCGCCGGCTCGGCGAGCTGACCAGCGACCCGGGCCGGTAGGCGGGCAGCACGGTGGCCAGGGCCGCCGCCTGGGAACGTCCGTCGGCGTCGAGGGGACGCAGCACGTCGTCGCCGTCCCAGGCGCTCCTGGAGCCCGCTGAGCCGTGCCGGACGAGGACCAGCGGCACGGTCACGAGCGGCACGGCCGTCAGCGCCCGCAGCAGCCCGGCGTCCCACTCGTACGTCAGCAGCTCCCTGGCCCGCTCCACCGGCAGCCAGCGCAGCCCGTCGACCTCGTCGCCCGGCTCGAACCCCGCGTCGGAGTCCACCCGCGCCGCCCAGTAGTCGACCCTCTTGAGCCGGCCGTCGCTGAGGTAGTGGACCGGCGGCAGGGCGCGCCCGAGCAGGACCGTCAGCCCGGTCTCCTCGGTCACCTCGCGCAGCGCGGCGGCGATCACGTGCTCGCCGGCCTTGAGCTTGCCCTTGGGCAGGGTCCAGTCGTCGTAGCGGGGCCGGTGGATCACCGCGACCTCGGGGCGGCTCTCCTCGCCCCTCCAGACCACGGCTCCGGCGGCCCGGAGCAGGTCAGTCGTCAACGGTCCTCCAACGCCTGGTGCTGACGAGGTGGCTCTGCAGGTCCTCGCCGTGGTGGCGGATCCAGGTGCCGTCGGAGTTGAGCCACCACGCGTTGGTGGTCTCGGCCATGGCGAGGTCCATCAGCTCGATCAGGTACGCCTTGTGCTGCGCCGCCGTCACCTTGACCAGGGCCTCGACGCGGCGGTCGAGGTTCCTGCGCATGAGGTCGGCGCTGCCGACCCAGACCTCGGGCCGCCTGCCGAGGCCGAACTCGTACACGCGGGAGTGCTCCAAAAAGCGCCCCAAAACCGACCTTACGCGGATATTTTCGGACAAGTCGGGAATCCCGGGTCGCAGGATGCAGATGCCGCGCACCCACAGGTCCACCGGCACCCCCGCCCTCGACGCCCGGTAGAGCGCGTCGATGAGCGGCTCGTCCACCAGCGAGTTCGTCTTGATCCTGATCCTGGCCGGGCGGCCCGCCTGCTGGTGGGCGATCTCCCTGTCGATCCTGGCCAGCAGCCCGCTGCGCATCGAGTGCGGCGCGACCAGCAGCCTGCGGTACGCCGAGTGGTTGGAGTAGCCGGTCAGGTGGATGAACAGGTCGGTGACGTCCTCGCCCACCAGGGGATCGGCGGTGAGCAGGCCGAAGTCCTCGTACACGCGGGCGGTCTTGGGGTTGTAGTTGCCGGTGCCGATGTGGCAGTAGCGGCGCAGCTCGCCCGAGGGCTCCTGGCGTACGACGAGGGCCAGCTTGCAGTGGGTCTTCAGCCCGACCACGCCGTAGACCACGTGGCAGCCGGCCCGCTCCAGCTTCCTGGCCCAGGAGATGTTGGCGTGCTCGTCGAAGCGGGCCTTGATCTCCACGACCACCACGACCTGCTTGCCCGCCTCGGCCGCGTCGATCAGCGCGTCGACGATGGGCGACTCGCCGCTGGTGCGGTAGAGGGTCTGCTTGATCGCCAGCACCCTGGGGTCGGCCGCGGCCACCTCGATGAAGCGCTGCACGCTGGTCGCGAACGAGTCGTACGGGTGGTGCAGCAGCACGTCGCGCTCGCGCAGGATGGAGAACAGGTCGTCCTCGGCGCTGATCACCTCGGCCGGCACGAACGGGCGGTAGCTGAGCTCGCCCCGGTCGAGGTCGGCGATGGCGTGCAGGCCCGACAGGTCGAGCGGGCCGGGCAGCCGGTAGATCTCGTGCGGGGCCAGCTCCAGCTCCTCCACGAGCGGGGCCAGCACCTCGGGCGTGATCGTGTCCTCGACCTCCAGCCGCACCGGAGGCCCGAACCGCCGCTTGAGCAGCTCCTTCTCCAGGGCCTGCATGAGGTTCTCGGTGACGTCCTCGTCGACGTCGAGGTCCTCGTTCCTGGTGACGCGGAAGACGTGGTGCTGGAGGATCTCCATGCCCTTGAAGAGCTGGCCCAGGTGCGCCGCGATGACGTCCTCAAGCGGGACGAACCGGTCCTTCGACGCCGGCACGAACCGGGGGAGCTGCGAGGGCACCTTGACCCGCGCGAACACCGTGTGATCGGTCATCGGGTTGCGCACCAGCACGGCCAGGTTGAGGCTCAGCCCGGAGATGTAGGGGAACGGGTGGGCCGGATCGACCGCCAGCGGCGTCAGCACGGGCCTGATCCGCTCCCTGAACAGCTTGCGCAGCTCCGTACGCTCCTCGCGCCCGAGGTCGTCCCACCGGACGATCTCGATGCCCTCGGTGGCGAGCTGCGGGCAGACACGGTCGTGGAAGGCGGCCGCGTGCCGTTTGGCCAGCGAGTCGGCGATCGTGGCGATCCTGGCCAGCTCCTCGCGCGGCTTCAGTCCGCTCTTCGTCCGCAGCAGCAGCCCGGTGGCCATCCGCCGCTTCAGCCCCGCCACCCGCACCCGGAAGAACTCGTCCAGGTTGTTGGCGAAGATGGCCAGGAAACGCACCCGCTCAAGCAGCGGGACGGACGGGTCCTCGGCCAGTTCGAGCACGCGTTCGTTGAACTGGAGCCAGCTTTCCTCGCGGTTGAGGAACCGCTCCTGTGGCAGGGGCAGGTCGTTTCCCGAGTGCAGTGGTTCCGCGGACATATGGCCTATATTGCCCCGATTGGTTGAACGGAACGTTAACGTAGCCGCAACGACTCACTCTGGATGGTCGGCCTGCTCCAGGCGTGCGGCGCGCTCGGCGAGCCTGGCCTCCCGCTGACGGATCTTCTCCTCGCGCTCGCGGGCCTTCTCCGCCTCCTTCAGCAGCCGCTCGCGCTCCTTCAACTCTTTTACCCTGGCTTTCTCCGCGTCACGCAGCTCACGCTGGCGGGCCTTCTCGGCCTCCTTGAGCTCCTTCTCGCGGGCCTTCTCAAGGTCACGCAGCTCCTTGTCGCTGACGCGCGGCCGGCCCGCGGCGCTGTCGCGGCTGGCGGCCGTGATCGCGGGGTCGGGGTTCAGCCCGGTCAGGCCGTTCCAGGCCAGGTTCACCAGGTGCGCGGCCACCTCCTCGCGGCCCGGCTTGCGTACGTCGAGCCACCACTGGCCGGTCAGCGCGACCATGCCGACCAGCATCTGGGCGTACATGGGGGCGAGTTTCGGGTCGTAGCCGCGGGAGGCGAACTCGTCGGCGAGCACGTCCTCGACCTGGCTCGCGATCTCGCTGATCAGGCTCGCGAACGTGCCCGTGCCCGACGCCGCGTGCGAGTCGCGCACCAGGATGCGGAAGCCCTCGCTGCTCTCCTCGATGTACTGCAGCAGGGCCAGGGCGGCGCGCTCCAGCTTGATGAGGGAATGGGTGGCGGCGAGGGCGGAGGTGATCATGCCGAGGAGCTTCTGCATCTCGCGGTCGACGACGACCGCGTAGACGCCTTCCTTGCCGCCGAAATGCTCGTAGACCACGGGCTTGGACACCTGCGCGGTGGCGGCTATCTCCTCGATCGAGGTCCCGTCGAACCCCTTTTCGGCGAAGAGCGTGCGGCTGATGTGGATCAGCTGCTCTCTTCGCTCTCTTCCGGACATACGCCTGCGAGATCGGGGTTCGGTCACGGTTTCCATAATGACGGCCACGGACGAATGGCCGTTCATCGGTTGAATATCGTCAGGCAATGCGCTTCGCCGCCAGGCGTTCTGGCGTCGGCCAGCGCACGTCGGACGCCCAGCCCGCCCGCTCGAAGATGCGGATCAGGCCGGCGCTGAGGTCGATCTGCCCCTTGAGGGCGCCGTGCCTGGCGCAGGTGGGGTCGGAGTGGTGCAGGTTGTGCCAGGACTCGCCGAACGACGGGATCGCCAGCCACCAGACGTTGCGCGACTTGTCGCGTACCTGGAAGGGCTCCTCGCCGAACACGTGGCAGATCGAGTTGATCGACCAGGTCACGTGGTGCAGCAGGCCGATGCGGACCAGCGTGCCCCAGAACAGCGCGGTCAGCGCGCCCTGCCAGGACCAGGTGAGCAGCAGGCCCAGCACGCCGGGCAGGAGGAGCGAGGTGAGGGCCAGGGCGGGGAACCACTTGTGCAGCTTGAGGATGTCCTCGTCCTTGCACAGGTCGGGGGCGTACTTCTCGCGGTTCGTACGCTCGCTCTCGAACAGCCAGCCCATGTGGGCGTACAGCAGGCCCTTGGACATGGACTTGAAACCGGGGCCGAACCGCCACGGCGAGTGGGGGTCGCCCTCCTTGTCGGAGAACTTGTGGTGCTTGCGGTGCGTGGCCACCCAGTCCAGCACGGACATCTCCAGCGACAGGCTGCCCGCGATCCCCATCGCGATCTTCAGCGGCCGCTTGGCCTTGAACGAGCCGTGGGTGAAGTAGCGGTGGAACCCGACGGTCACGCCGAGTCCGGAGACGATGTAGAAGACGAAGGCGATGGCGATGTCCGTCCAGCCAAGGCCCCATCCCCAGGCCAGGGGGACCGCCGCCGCGATGGCGACCAGCGGGAGCCCCACGACCAGTCCGAACGTGACGAGCTCCGCCTTGGATTTGGGTTCGGGTTCGAAGTCGGGCTTCGGGGCAGGTGCTGAGCGCTCGGCGAGAACGGTCATGGGCTACCTCCAACGGCATGTATGTGGGTGAATGTCCTGGCTACG
>JABFVJ010000335.1 GCA_013362835.1 Nonomuraea sp.
GCCTTCCTCGATGACTGTCACGCCTCCGAGTCTTACAGGCCGCGCTCGATCATGTCGATCAGCAGTTCCGTGGCCTGCTCCGCCTGTTCGGGCGCCAGGCCGCGCAACGGCCCGTCGATCAGCAGGACCGCCAGCCCGTGCACGCTCGACCAGGCCAGGAACTCGGCGCCTGGACGGCGTCCCGCGGGCATCAGGCCGCAGGCCACCAGGTCGTCGAGCGCGGCGCCGAGCAGTTGGAACGGCGTGAGCCCGCCCTCGCCCGCCGAGACGGGGAGTTCGGCCTCCACCATGTCGCCTGGGACGAAGAACGCGGCGCGGAACAGGCCGGGCTCGGTGCGGGCGAAGCGCAGGTATCCGGTGCCGACGGCGCGGAAACGTGCCCGTGCCTCCTCGGCGGCGGAACGGCCCTGCTCCGGAGGGTCGGCGGCGCAACGGGCCAGGCGGCCGGCCTGCTCGGCCTCCATGGTGCGGGCCAGCTCCGCCATCGCGGCCAGCGAGACGGCGTGCACGAGGGCGTTGCGGTCGGCGAAGTGCCGGTAGGCCGCGTTGGGCACCACCCCGGCCCGCCTGGTCGCCTCGCGCAGCACCACGGCGTCGGGCCCGCCCTCCCTGGCGAGCTCGATCCCCGCCTCCAGCAGGGCCTGCCGGAGGTTGCCGTGCCGATACGTCTCCCGCTTCACAGATGGCCTCCCAGGTTGTGTACGGCGTCCACTTCTTGCTATCTTCGCAATGTGGACATCGTACACATCTATCGGAGGACAACATGAGCGCCCTCGACGTTCCCGGCGCGACCCTCTACTACGAGGTGCGCGGCAGCGGCCCGGTCGTCGCCCTGGTGGCCTCGCCGATGGGCGCCGACGCGTTCCAGGCCGTCGCCGAGCAGCTCGCGGCCGACTACACGGTCCTGACCATGGACCCCCGCGGCCACGGCCGCAGCTCCCTGGCCGACCCCACCCAGGACTCCACCCCCGAACTGCGCGCCGACGACCTGTCGCGGCTGCTGAGCCACCTCGACGCCGGCCCCGCCGCCGTGTTCGGCTCCAGCGGCGGAGCGGTGACCGTGCTCGCCCTGGCCCAGGCCCACCCCGAGCAGGTCAACCTCGTGATCGCCCACGAGCCGCCCCTGCAACTGCTCGTCGACGACCGCGACAAGCTGGTCGCCCAGACCGAGGACATGATCGACACCTTCTCCCGCGGTGACGTGCTCGGCGCCTGGTCGCAGTTCATGACCACGGCCAACATCCACCTGCCCGCCGAGGTGCTGGAGATGATGTTCGGCGGCGAGCGCGGGCCGGTGCAGGAGGCCAGCGACCATCGTTTCTTCCACCACGAGCTGCGCGGCACCACCCGCTGGCGTCCCGACTTCGACAAGCTCGGCCGGGTGCCCGTCGTGGCCGGCATCGGCGAGGACTCCACCGACCAGCTGTGCGACCGCACCACCAGGGCGCTGGCCCAGGCGCTGGGCATCGGCCCCACGTTCTTCCCCGGCGGGCACACCGGCTTCGCCGACGACCCGCAGACCTTCCTGCCCCGCCTCCGCCAGGTGCTCGAGAAGTAGCCCTACCGCGGATCGCGGCCGGTCAGACCGAGCGCCTTCTCCAGCGACGACGCCGGCTCCGGCACCTCCACCTCGGGACCGTAGACCCCCATCTCGCGTCCCTGGAGCGCGGTCTTGGCCACCTCGTCATGGACGAACTCGATCAGCTCGCCGTCCCACTCCGGCTCCTGACCCGTCGCACGGGCCAGGTCCCAGCCGTGGATCACCAGCTCGCCCGCGGCCATGCCGCCGATGAGCGAGGCGGGCAGCTCCGCCGGTCCGCCCAGCGACGCCGTGCCCTCCCAGGCCTCCGGACGGCTCCACGCCTCCGCGAGCCGGACGGTCTGGGACTCCAGCGCCGCGGCCCAGTCGCCCGCGGCCAGATCGGCCTCGTCCTCGGGTACGGCAGGCAGTTCGGGAGCACGCTTGTAGGCCGCGGCCACCAGCGAGGGTCCCCAGTAGAGCATGTGGTTGATCAGCTCACGCACGTCGAACTCCGCGCAGGGGGTGGGTTTGGCCAGGTCCTCGGGGCGGAGGGCGCGGATGATCTGGATCATGGGCTGTGCGGCGCGGTTCATCAGGTGCATGCCGTACAGGAAAGCAAGGCACGCGGGGGCTGTCTTGTATAAACACGACATGGCCACTGACGCGCGAGGGCTCGGGGGAGCGTGGCGCAGGTTCCAGCGGCACGACGAGCCGGGCGCGCCGGCCGCCGACCTGGCGCCGTTCGTCGAGAGGTACTGGGCGGTCACCTGGGACTACCGCGAGCCGTACCAGCAGCTGATCGTGCCCTATCCGAACGTGCACCTGACCTTCCGCGACGGCGGCGCCTGGATCCAGGGCGTGTGCAGGGGACACCAGGTCAGGGTTCTGGAAGGGCGCGGCGGGGTCTTCGGCGTGGCCTTCAGGCCCGGCGGCTTCCGCCCTTTCCTGGGCACGTCCGTCTCGACGATCACGGATCGGGTGGTCCCGGCCGCCGAGATCCTCCCCGGCGTGCCGCCGCATCCCGTGACGGCCGCGACCGTCGAGGAGTGGCTGCGGGCGCGGCTGCCCGAGGCCGATCCGAGGGCCGAGCGCGCGGCGGCCGTCGTGGCGCTGATCGCGGGCACGCCCGAGATCACCAGGGTCGACGTCCTGGCCCGGCGCCTCGACGCGGGCGTGCGCGAGGTGCAGCGGCTGTTCGCCGACTACGTGGGCATCGGGCCGAAGTGGGTGATCCGCAGATACCGGCTGCACGAGGTGACCGAGCGGCTGGCCAGGGGTATGGACCTCGACTGGGCCGACGTCGCGGCCGAGCTCGGCTATGCCGACCAGGCCCATTTCACCCGTGACTTCAAGGACATGTTCGGCGAGCCGCCGACCGCCTATGCCGAGAGGTACTGACGATGTCGTTCACCGAGGAAGAACTGGCCTACCTGCGGTCGCAGCCGCTGGCCAGACTGGCGACCCTGTCTCCCGACGGCGAGCAGCCCGACGTGGTGCCCGTCGCCTACGAGTTCGACGGCGAGCACTTCTGGGTCGGCGGCTCGGGCCCGAGCGTGCTGGCCACCCGCAAGGTGCGCAACGTCCGGGCAGGACGGCACGCGGTCGCGCTCGTCATCGACGACATGGTCTCCTTCGACCCGTTCGTCGCGCGCGGCATCAGGATCTACGGCAGGGCTGAGCCGCCGGTCGAGCGGGTGGGCATGATGGGGCCCGGCTTCTACGTGCGCATCACGCCCACCCTCTCGTGGAGCTGGAACCTGGAGGGCAAGCCGGTGGGCGAGGAGTGGTACCCCGCCCACCGGGCCGAGCACTAGCCGAAGAACTTCCTGAGGTCGGCGACGATCAGGTCAGGGTGCTCCAGCGCCATGAAGGCGCCGCCGCGGTCGAACTCCGTCCAGGAGGCGACGTTGGCGTCCCGTTCGGCGAACCGGCGGATGGTGACGTCGTTCGCCGACACCGCGAAGGCGGTGGGCACCTCGACGCGGTCCTTCGGCCCCCACGCGCCGTGGTCGTGCGCGCTGTCGAAGTAGGACTGCGCGATCGACACCTGCGTGTTGGTGAACCAGGTCACCGTGACGTCGGTCAGGATGCGATCGGCGGAGATCGGATTCTCCGGCCCCGCCCAGGCCTTGAGCTTCTCCGCGATCCAGGCGAGCTGGCCGACGGGCGAATCGTGCATGCCCGCAGAGACGGTCTGCGGGCGGGTCGACATGATGAGGTTGAAGCCGAAGCCGTCCTGCATGAACGTCTGGATGGTGCCCAGCCGTCGCATGTCGTCGGCCCCCAGCCCGTCGAGATCGTCGCCCGGGATCGCGACGTAGGCGTTGACGTGCAGGCCCTCGAGCCGCTCTGGCACCGTACGGCCCAGCTCCATGCAGAGATTGGCGCCGCCGCCCCCGCCGTGCGCGCCGTACCTGGTGTAGCCGAGCCTGTCCATCAGCTCCGCGAACAGCGCCGCGGTGCGCGGCACCGTCCAGCCGGTGCTGGCCAGCGGACTGGAGAAGCCGAAGCCCGGCATGGTCGGCGCGACGATGTGGTAGTCGCGTGACAGCGGGGTGAGCACGTCGAGCAGCCCGATGATTCCTCCGGGGTTGTCGTGCATCAGGAGAAGTGGCAGGGCCTGCTCCCGTTGAGCCCTGATGTGCCTGAAGTGCACGGTCTGACCCTGGATCTCGGTGGTGAACTGCGGCCACTGGTTGAGCTCGGCTTCCGCCTTGCGCCAGTCGTAGCCGTTCATCCAGTGGTCGGTCAGCTCCTGGAGGTAGCCGACAGGTACGCCTCGTTCCCATCCCGCGCCCGGGAGTTCGGGCATCCAGCGCGTACGGCGAAGCCGCTCATGCAGATCGTCGAGCGCTTGTTGCGGGATGTCGATGTGGAAGGGTGTCATGGTGGGACACTACGCCCGCTCCCCGTTGATCGGCAGTGTCCGGAAGCGGACCATCGGCCCCAGCAGCCCCTCCACGGTCTCGAAGGGCCGCATGCCCAGGCGTTCGACGACCCTGATGGAGGCGTGGTTGCCCTCGTCGACCTCGGCGAGCACCTCGGGCAGGCCGAGCGTCGTCAGCGCATGGTCGATCACGGCCCGCGCGGCCTCGGTGGCGTAGCCCTTGCCCCAGGCCCCCGGCTCCAGGCTGTAGACGACCTCCAGGCCCAGGTCCTCCAGGGGGCGCAGCGCCACGGTGCCGGCCGGCGCCTCGCCGTCGTGGATCAGCCAGAGGTGCGGGGTCTCCTCGATCGCGCGGGTGACCTGCTCCGGGCTCAGGACCTCGCCGTCGAAGAGGAACGCCCGCACCGGCGGGCTCGTCCAGTGCGCGAGCAGCGTCGCGTGGTCGTCCCGAGTGACCGGGCGCAGGGTCAGGCGTTTGGTCCGCAGGAGCATGTGCACCAGAGTATGGGCATGATTCGCGCCCTCTATCTCCGGAAATTGCGTGACAAGGTCGGGCGGGCCCCGCTGCCCGCACACGTTGGTCTCATCATGGACGGCAACCGTCGCTGGGCGCGGCAGATGGGCTTCGACAACCCCAGCCTGGGCCACGAGCACGGGGTCGCCCACATCGAGACGGTGCTCGGCTGGTGCGCCAGGCTCGGGATCCGCCAGGTCACGATCTACGTCGCCTCGGAGGACAACGTGCGCAAGCGCGAGTCGTTCCAGGTGAGGTACTACATGGAGCTCATCGAGCGGATCATCGCCGGCACGCTCGTGGAGTCGTCGCCGCTGTGGCGGATCCACGTCGCGGGGCGGCTCGACACCCTGCCCGACTCCACGGCGCACGCGCTGAAGCTCGCCCAGGACGCCACCCGCGGCCGGGACCACGATCTGACCGTCGCCATCGGCTACGACGGGCGCCAGGAGGTCGTCGACGCCGTGCGCTCCCTGTTGTTGTCGCGCGCGGGCGACTCCCTGGAGGACGTGGCCGAGTCGCTGAGCGCCGAGTCGCTCGACCCCTACCTGTACACGGCCGGGCGCGACGACCCCGACCTCATCATCAGGACCAGCGGCGAGCAGCGGATGTCGGGCTTCCTGCTGTGGCAGGCGGCCCACTCGGAGCTGCACTTCTGCGACGTCTACTGGCCGGGCTTCCGCGAGATCGACTTCCTCCGGGCGTTGCGGGCCCACGCGCAGCGCCGGGCGGGGTGACCGCCCGGCGCCGGCGGATCAGCGCTTGGGGCCGGCGAGCTTCCAGGCCAGCGGCAGCAGCCCGGCGGCGAGGGCGATCTTGAGCCCGTCGCCCACCAGGAACTTGCCCGCGCCCTCCCAGAGGGCGGTGCCGAGGCCGAGGTCGAGGGTGGCCATGAGGACCGGGATGCCGAACGCGTAGATGACGACGTTCCCGACGATCATGGTGCCGACGGTCCGCAGCACCGTGCGGTCACCGCCGCGCTCGGCCAGCTTGCCGACGATCGCGGCGGCCACGATGAAGCCGAGGATGTAGCCGAACGACGGCAGCAGCCCGCCCGTCGTCTCGCTGATCACGCCGGAGGTCCCGTCGGCGAACCACGGGACGCCCGCCGCGCCCGCCAGCGCGTAGAGCGCGAGGCTGAGGGCCGCACGGTTCATCCCGAGCGCCGCACCGACCAGCAGCACGGCGAAGGTCTGACCGGACCAGGGCACCGGCCAGCCGAAGGAGACCTGGGCCGCCAGGCCGGTCAGCGCGGCGCCTCCGACGACCAGGGCGGCGTCGCGGACCCGGGCGCCGGGAATCAGGTCGGACAGGACGGCGGGGCGGTGTGCCGCGGGGACGGAAGCCATCGAAACTCCTCTTTTGTATGCGGTTGACCTTATTGTTGCCGCCCCGCGCATCCGAACTCCTAGGTGGGGTGCTCCAAGAACCAGGACAGGGGTTTGTACGGGTGCGATAGAAGGGCGCTAGCGTGACCCGCATGCGCTCTCGACGTTCGGTGCTCGCGGTCCCCGGCAGCAACCCCCGTTTCCTGGAGAAGGCCCAGAGTCTCGACGTGGACGAGGTCTTCCTCGACCTGGAGGACTCCGTCGCCCCCCTGGCCAAGGCGCAGGCCCGCGGCAACATCGTCAAGGCCCTGCTCGAAGGCGACTGGACCGGCAAGACACGCGTCGTGCGCGTCAACGCGCTGGAGACCCAGTGGACCTACCGCGACGTCATCGAGGTCGTCGAGGGCGCGGGCGAGCGGCTCGACTGCGTGATGCTGCCGAAGGTGCAGGACGCCACCGAGGTCGTCTGGCTCGACACGCTGCTCACCCAGATCGAGAAGACGATGGGCTTCGAGGTCGGCCGCATCGGCATCGAGGCGCAGATCGAGAACGCCCGCGGCCTGGTCAACGTCGACGCCATCGCCGGGAGCTCCAGGCGGCTCGAGACGCTCGTGTTCGGCCCCGCCGACTTCATGGCCTCCATCAACATGCGCACGCTCGTCGTGGGCGAGCAGCCGCCCGGCTACCCGGAGGGCGACGCCTACCACTACATCCTGATGCGGCTGCTCATGGCGGCCAGGATGCACGACCTGCAGGTCATCGACGGCCCCTACCTGCAGATCAAGGATGTGGAGGGCTTCACCAAGGTCGCCAGGCGGGCCGCGGCGCTGGGCTACGACGGCAAGTGGGTGCTGCACCCCTCGCAGGTCGAGGCGTGCAACGAGGTCTTCTCGCCCTCGCAGGAAGACTATGACCACGCCGAGCTGATCCTCGAGGCGTACGAGCACTACACCACCGTGGAGCAGCGCGGCGCGGTCATGCTGGGCGACGAGATGATCGACGAGGCCTCCCGCAAGATGGCCCTGGTCGTGGCGGCCAAGGGGCGGGCGGCCGGGCTCAGCCGTACCACCTCGTTCAGAAGCTGACGCCGATCGTGGTGAAGAACCAGAACGACGAGGTCAGCCAGAGCCCCACCAGCGCGGTGAACGCCAGCGAGCCGAGCACCGGCAGGCTCCAGCCGGGCAGGCCCTTGCGCGGCAGGGCCAGCATCTTCGCCGTGAAGACCCCGTAGAAGAAGCAGCCGAGCAGCGAGTGGATGAGCACCCTGGGCACGTCGTACTGGAAGCCCAGGGCGTACAGGCAGTGGAAGGCGACCGGGATGGTCAGGACGAACGCCAGCCGTCCCGACCACCGGTGCACCCCCGCCGGGATGCGGATGCCGAGCTTGCCCCACATCGACAGCGCCGAGACGACCTGGACGAACGCCAGGACGAAGGCGCCCGTGGTGAGCCACGACTTCATCGCCAGCGGGCCGGAGAAGCCGGCCGGGCCGACGGCGAAGCCCGTGGGCGTGTGCAGCCTGCCGTACACCCCGAGCGCCACCATGACGAGCCCGCCCACCAGGAGCGGGACCAGCAGGCCGGCGGCGCCGTGCCGCTGCTGCCGTGACTGGGCTACCGCGGTCATTGCATCTCCTCGATGAATCCGTCGACGTCCTTGGGCTCGAGCTGCTCGCCGTCGATGGTCACGGGCCGGCCGGGCGTGAGCTGCGGGGTCTCGACCTGCTGATCGCCCACGAAGGCGGTGCCGACCTGGACGAACCCATCGCCGTTGGGATTGCGCAGGTAGATCCAGCCGGCCTTGATGCGCGCGCCGCGCACGATGGCACTGGCCCGGTACAGGCCCGAGGGTTTCTTGGCGGTGGGGGCGGTGAAGTCCCACCTCTTGCCGCCGAGCGCGACCTCGCCGACGGCCTTGCCGCCGCCGAGCGTGGCCGACAGCGTGGCGCCGCCGAAGCCCTCCAAGGAGACCCGGCCCTCGGCGACCTTGCCGACGAACCAGGCCTCGGTCTTGCCGTCGCAGAAGTAGCCGATGGCCTTGGCGTCGCGGACGGAGACCGCGATCAGGGCGCGGGTGCCCTCCACGCGCCCTGCGTAGTCGGCGCGGACGGCCCTGGCCGGCTTGGAGGCCTCGGGCTTGCTGGACGGGGTGGCCACGGACGTGGCCTCGGCGGTGGCGCCGGGTTCGGCGACGTTCGCCGCGGTGGCGGGTGACTCCGCCGACTGAGCGGTGACGCTGGCCACGCCCAGCCCGGCGGCGAGGACAGCACCTGCCGCGAGGGTGAGGAACGGCCCCAGCTTGGACATGACGTACTCCCAGGGTTGGACTGCTTGCCCTTGAGAATCCACGCGTTCGCGCGGCCTGTCTGTGAAGAAATGCGCGCCCGGTG
>JABFVJ010000180.1 GCA_013362835.1 Nonomuraea sp.
GAAGCCGCCGACCGCGATCAGCACCGCCCAGCGCCAGATCCTGCGCTTGCCGGCGGCGGGCACCTCGGCCAGCGGCCCGTGGGTGCCTGGAGCGGCGGAGAACCCCTGCATGTCACGCCTTCCCCTGGACGAGTCGTCTACAGGGGGTTTCGTGGGCAGCCGTACCCTTTCCGGCGCCGGGCTACGCGTTCGTGGGGAAGCCGAGGTTCACGCCCCCGTGCGAGGGGTCCAGCCAGCGGGACGTCACCACCTTGCCCCGCGTGTAGAAATGCACCCCCTCAGTGCCGTGCACATGCGTGTCACCGAACAACGACGACTTCCACCCGCCGAAACTGTAGAACGCCATCGGCACCGGGATCGGCACGTTGATCCCGATCATCCCGACCTCCACCTCATGCTGGAACCGCCGCGCCGCGCCCCCGTCGTTGGTGAAGATCGCCGTACCGTTGCCGTACACACCCTCGTTGATCACCTTCAGGCCCTCCTCGTAGGAGGACACCCGCACCACCGACAACACCGGCCCGAAGATCTCGTCGACATGCGTCCGAGACCCCACCGGCACATGATCCAGCACCGTCGGGCCCAGCCAGAAGCCTTCTGCGCCGCCGCCCAGCACCTCGGTCTCGCGGCCGTCCACGACCAGCTTGGCGCCTTCCCGCACGCCGAGGTCGAGGTAGGAGGCGACCTTGTCGCGGTGCTCGCGGGTGACCAGCGGGCCCATCTCCGAACGCGGGTCGTCGCCGGGGCCGATCACGAGCTTGCCGACCCGCTCGACGATCTTGCCGACCAGCTCGTCGCCGACCGGGTCCACCGCCAGCACGACCGAGATCGCCATGCACCGCTCGCCCGCCGACCCGAACCCGGCCGACACCGCCGAGTCCGCCACCAGGTCCAGATCGGCGTCCGGCAGCACCAGCATGTGGTTCTTGGCCCCGCCGAGTGCCTGCACCCGCTTGCCGTGCGCACTGCCCGTCTCGTACACGTACCTGGCGATCGGCGTCGACCCCACGAAGGAGACCGCGCGCACGTCCGGGTGCTCCAGCAGCCGGTCCACCGCGACCTTGTCGCCCTGGACCACCGAGAACACCCCGTCGGGCAGCCCGGCCTCCTGCCACAACCGCGCCATCAGCAACGACGCCGACGGATCCTTCTCCGAGGGCTTGAGCACGAACGCGTTCCCGCACGCGATCGCGATCGGGAACATCCACATCGGCACCATCGCCGGGAAGTTGAACGGCGTGATCCCGGCGACGACGCCCAGCGGCTGCCGCATCGAGTACGAATCGACCCGGGTCGACACGCCCTCGGAGAAGCCGCCCTTGAGCAGGTGCGGGATGCCGCAGGCGAACTCCACGACCTCCAGCCCGCGCGCCACCTCACCCAGCGCGTCGGAGTGCACCTTGCCGTGCTCGGCCGAGATCAGCGCGGCCAGCTCGTCGCGGTGGGCGTCCATCAGCTCGCGGAACCGGAACAGGACCTGCGCCCGCTTGACCAGCGAGGCGTCCCGCCAGGCCGGGAAAGCGGCGACCGCGGCGGCCACGGCCGCGTCCACGTCGGCGACCGAGGCCAGCTTGACGTGGCCGCTGACCTGCCCGGTCGCGGGGTTGAAGATCTCGGCCGTGCGGCTGTCGCCGTCCGCCGGAGATCCGTTGATCCAGTGCTTGACCGACTTCACTGAGCTGCTGCCTCTGCGTTGATGACTTCGAGTGCGTTGACGATGATCCCGAGGCCCTCGGCCGCCTCGTCCACCGTGAGGGTGAGGGGCGGGGCCATGCGGATGGCGGTGCCGTACAGGCCGCCCTTGCCGGCGAGGAGGCCCGCCTTCTTGGTCTCCTCCATGAAGCGGGCGGCCTGGGCGGGGGTCTCCAGCTCGACGGCGAACATCAGGCCCTTGCCGCGCACGTCCTTGACGATGGGCAGGCGCCCGGCGGCCTCGCGCAGCCCGCCGATGATGATGTCGCCGGTACGCGCCGCGTTGGCCTGAAGGTCGTGGTCGAGCACGTAGTCGAGGGTGGCGTTGGCGGCGGCCATGGAGATGGGGTTGCCGCCGAACGTGGCCAGGCCCACGGCGTGCGGGCCGTCCATCAGGTCGCCGCGCGCGACGACGCCGCCGACGGCGAAGCCGTTGCCCAGGCCCTTGGCGAACGTGATCATGTCGGGGGTCACGCCGTGGTTCTGCATGCCGAAGAACGCGCTGCCCGTACGGCCCCAGCCGGTCTGCACCTCGTCGGAGATGAGGAGGATGCCCTGCTCGTCCAGGACCTCCTTGTACGCGGCGAACAGCCCGTCGGGGGCCATCGTGAACCCGCCCACGCCCTGGATCGGCTCGGCGATCAGCGCCGCCACGTCGTTGGAGACCGAGGTGGCCAGCACATGACGCAGGTCGTCGACGCACGCCTTGATGTAGTCGGCGTCGGACAGGCCCTTGAACTGGGTGAGGTGCCGGTCGGCGCCGTGCAGGAAGTGCACGTTGAGCGGGGAGAGCGAGTTGTTCTTCCACGCCCGGTTGGAGGTGACGCTGAGCGCGCCGAAGCTGCGGCCGTGGTAGCTCTGCCGCATGGCGAGCACCTGGTCGCTCTTGCGGGCGTACGTCGCGAGGAGGAGGGCCGTCTCGTTGGCCTCCGTCCCGGAGTTGGTGAAGAACACCTTGGCGTCGGGAATGCCGGAGAGCCTGGCGATCTTCTCGGCCAGCTCGACCTGGCCGCGCAGCAGGTAGACCGTGCTGGTGTGGACGACCCCGGTGGCGAGCTGGCGCTCGACGGCCTCACGTACCTCGGGCACGTCGTACCCGATCATGTTGGTGAGGATCCCGGCGAAGAAGTCCAGGTAGCTCTTGCCATCGGCGTCGACGACGCGGTTGCCCTTGCCGCTGACGATCTCGATGGGCTCGTTGTAGTTGAGGGCCAGCCAGTTCGGCATCACTGCCCGGTGGCGCGCGAGAAGCTCCGACATGTTACCGAGTATCCCGTTCTTCCGGACCGGCTCACAGCGGCATGCTGTCGGCGAGGCGTCAAATCCGCTTACAAAATGTAAGTCCTCCCCCTAGGGGATCTCCCGTGCGCCTGGCGGCGTACGCGCCGGGCCTTCTCTACGCCGCCAGAGGCATCACGATTGCCCACTGGCGGGCGACGACCCGGCGGGGGTGCCTCGGCCACCATCGGATCATCGAAGAAACGAGGAGACCGAGATGACGATCACCATCGACCATCGCCCCGAGGCGCCGGCCGGACCGCCGAAGCTCGACCGCGACCAGCTCCGCCGCGCCCAGCAGGACACCCTGGACACGCCGCGCATGGACTACAGCCTGCTCGCCAAGATGATGTTCAAGCCTGTCGACCTCATGTACGGCAAGAAGGGCTCGTACACGAAGTTCGCCATGCTGGAGATCATCGCGCGGGTGCCGTACCAGGCGTGGGAGCGCATGGGCTACTGGGCCGTGCACCGGCACGCGGGGCGTTCGGCCCTGGCGAAGAGGGTGTTCGAGCGCATCGTCGAGGCCCGCGCCGACCAGGACAACGAGCAGTGGCACCTGCTGATCATGCAGGACCTCGTGCAGCGCACCGGGCAGCGGCAGACCTGGCTGCTGCACAAGGCCGCGCCCTGGCTGATCGCGTTCTTCTACTACCACGTGTCCTGGATGTTGTTCCTGGTCAGGCCCGACTGGAGCTACCGGCTCAACGCCGAGTTCGAGGACCACGCCGAGCACGAGTACATGACGTTCGTGGCCGAGAACCCGGACCTGGACTTCGTCCCCGACCCCGGCACGTACGGCGACGAGTACGGCCGCTTCCGCTCGGTGGCCGACCTGCTCCGGCAGATCGGCCACGACGAGCGCACGCACAAGCTCGACAGCCTGGAGACCATGCGTGAGCCCCGCATCCGCTAGACCTCGACCAGATCGGGGGCCGCGACGGGAGCGGCCGGGCGCAGCACGGTCAGCGCGAGCAGCGCGGCGGCCACGCTGAACCCGGCCCCGACCCACGACCCGAGGTGCACGGCCGTGGTGAACGCCTGGTCGGCGACCGCGCCCAGCCCCACCTGGTCGGCGACGCCGATCGACTCGCGGGCCGCGGCGGGCGCGTCGAGCGGCATCTCGGAGGTGTACACGCCGGCCAGCACGCTGCCGAGCACGGCGATGCTCATGGCGAGGCCCACCTGCTGCACGGTGTCGTTGAGCGCCGAGCCGACACCAGCGTGCTCCAGGGGGATGGCCCCCATGAGCGAGGCGTAGGCGGAGGGGCCCGCGAGGCCGCTGCCCGCGCCCATCAGCACGAGCCCGCTCATCAGCGGCAGGTAGCCGGTGGTGAGGGCCATGATCACGAACCCGCCGGCCATGACGGCCAGCCCGGCCGAGATCAGCACCCGGTTGGACACCTTCTTCCCGAGCGCCGCGCCGATCCCGTTGAACACGACCGCGGCCCCCGCCTGCGGCAACATGGCGAGCCCGGCCTGCAACTCGCCATAACCCAGCACGAACTGCAGATACTGGGTCAGCATCAGCATGACGGCGCCCGCGCCGAACGACATCAGCAGGATCGAGAACGAGGCGCCGCTGAAGTTGCGGTTCCTGAACAGCTGGAGCGGCAGCATCGGATGCTCGGCCCGCCGCTCCCAGATGACGAACGCGGCGAGCGCGACCACGGCCAGCGCGATGACGGCCGGGTTCCACTCCCGCTCGATGATCACGTAGACGGCCGAGGTCAGGCCGACGATCGAGAGCACCACGCCCACGGGGTCGACCTTCCGCCCCGCGCTGCGGGTCTCGGGCATCAGCACGAAGGCGGCCACGATCGCCAGGGCCGCGATCGGGATGTTCAGCAGGAAGACCGAGCCCCACCAGTAGTGCTCCAGCATGAAGCCGCCCAGCGTCGGCCCGGCGATCACGCCGAGCATCGCCACGCTTCCCCAGATCGCCATGGCCTTGCGCCGCTCGTCCTCGTCGAAGACGGTCATCAGGATCGACAACGTCGAGGGCATCAGGATCGAGCCGCCCACCCCCATCAGGGCCCGCGCGCCGATCACCTGCCAGGGCTCGGCGGCCAGCACGGCGAGCAGCGACGCGCCGCCGAAGAGGGCCAGGCCGATGACGAGGAAGCGACGGCGGCCGTAGCGGTCGGACAGGCTGCCCGCGGTCAGCAGCAGCCCGGCGAAGACGAGCACGTAGGCGTCGAGGATCCACTGGATGTCGGACGGGGTGGCGCCCAGCTCGGTGATCAGCGACGGGATCGCCAGGTTGAGCACGGTCCCGTCCACGGTCAACACCAGCAGGGACAGGCACAGGACGACAAGGACCCACCAGCGACGTGGGTCTCGTACAGTGTTCGAGGTCACTCGCACACTGTAGGGCACTCTCGCACAGTGTGCGAGAGCATTTATCCTTAGGGAATGACCGGCAAGCAGTTCACCTCCGTCTGGTTCCGCGAGCCGCGCAAGGCGGCCGCCCCGAGCCGCAGCCGCGAGGAGATCGTCAGGGCCGCGCTGGAGCTGCTCGACGAGGAGGGTCTCGCCGGTCTGAGCATGCGCAAGCTCGGCGCGAAGCTGAGCGCCGGCGCCACCAGCCTCTACTGGTACGTCGCCAACAAGCAGGAGCTGCTCGAACTCGCCTACGACGAGATCTGGGGCGAGGTGGCCATCCCCGACCCCGACGAGGTGGGCTGGCGCGAGTCCGCCTCCGTCCTGGCCTACCGCATGCGCCAGGTGATGCTGAGTCACCCCTGGTCGGCCGACCTCCTCGGCCGCCTGCCCGCGCTGGGCCCCCGAGCGCTGGGGACGGCCGACCGGATGCGCAAGGTGTTCAAGGCGGCCGGCTTCACCGGCTTCGACGTCGACTACGCCGTGGCCACCGTCACCGCCTACGTCTACGGCGCGACGATCCCCGAGATCGCCTGGAACACCGCGATGGGCGACCACGACCACGACGACGACGAGATGCGCGAGAGGGTGATCAAGGCCGCCGCCGACTTCCCCGACATGCTGGAGAGCTTCACCCACGAGCCCGCCGAGGATCCGCAGGTCGTCCGGGCCGTGGCGTTCGACTTCGGGCTCGTGTCGGTGCTCGACGGCCTTGAGCGACGGCTGGCGACGTAGCAGGATCCGGGGCATGAGCGATTTCCGCGCCGCCCGCGATCTTCTCCTGGCCGCCGACTACCCCACGGCCCGACGCGACTTCCGCTGGCCGCGTGACGACGAGTTCAACTGGGCGCTCGACTGGTTCGACGGGGTGCTGGCGGCCGAGTCGCCGCAGGCCGCGGCCCTCACCATCGTCAACCCCGACGGCCGCCTGTCCTACACCTTCGCCGAGCTGTCGGCCCGCTCCAACCGGGTCGCCAACTGGCTGCGCGAGCAGGGCGTACGCCGGGGCGACCGGGTCCTGCTCATGCTGGGCAACCAGACCGAGCTGTGGGAGTCGCTGCTCGCGGCCATGAAGCTCGGGGCCGTGATCATCCCGGCCACGACGCTGCTGACGCCCAAGGACATCGAGGAACGCCTCCAGCGCGGCCGGGTCTCACACGTGATCGCCAACGCGGCCGACGCCGGCAAGTTCGGCGACGGCGGGGTCACCAGGATCGCCGTCGGCGACGCGTACGGCTGGCTGCCCTACCACGAGGCGTACGAATCGGACGAGCACTTCACCCCCGACGCCCCCACCAGGGGAGACGACACGCTGCTGCTCTACTTCACCTCCGGCACGACCTCCCAGCCCAAGCTGGTCGAGCACACCCACGCCTCCTACCCCGCCGGCCACCTGTCCACGATGTTCTGGATCGGGCTGAGGCCCGGCGACGTGCACCTCAACGTCTCCTCCCCCGGCTGGGCCAAGCACGCCTGGAGCAACGTGTTCGCCCCCTGGAACGCCGGGGCGACCGTGCTCATCCACAACTACGAGCGCTTCGCCGCCCGCGCCCTGCTGGAGGTGCTGCGCGACGAGCGGGTCACCACGTTCTGCGCGCCGCCGACGGTGTGGCGGATGCTCATCCAGGAGGACCTGACGGCCTGGAAGCTGCCGCTGCGCACCGCCGTGGCCGCCGGCGAGCCGCTCAACCCCGAGATCATCGACCAGGTCGCCAAGGCGTGGGGCATCACGATCCGCGACGGCTACGGCCAGACCGAGACCACCGCCCAGATCGGCAACGTGCCCGACGAGCCGGTCAAACCCGGATCGATGGGACGCCCGCTCCCCGGCTACGACATCGTGCTCCTCGACCCGGTCACCGGCGAGCCCGGCGACGACGGCGAGATCTGCCTGCCGCTCGACGACCGCCGCCCCCTGGGCCTCATGACCGGCTACGTCGGCGGCTCGACCGAGGCGATGCGCGACGGCCACTACCACACCGGCGACGTCGCCACCCGCGACCAGGACGGCTACATCACCTACGTGGGCAGGACCGACGACGTCTTCAAGGCCTCCGACTACCGGATCTCGCCGTTCGAGCTGGAGAGCGTGCTGCTGGAGCACCCGGCCGTCGCCGAGGCCGCCGTGGTGCCCGCCCCCGACCCGGTGCGCCTCGCGGTGCCGAAGGCGTACGTGATGCTGGCGCCCGGGTTCGAGGCGGGCGCGGAGACCGCGCGGTCTATCTTCGAGCACTGCCGGAGGGAGCTGGCGCCGTACAAGCGGGTGCGCCGGCTGGAGTTCGCGGAGCTGCCGAAGACGATCTCGGGCAAGATCCGGCGGGTGGAGCTGAGGGTGCGCCAACCGCAGGGAGAATACCGGGAGGAAGAGTTCAATCTGTGACAGTGTGTATATGGCTGTATGACCGTTCTTACAGGTTGATCGGCTAGGCTCTGCCCGTGCTGCCCACCATCGCCGACGTCCTCGCCCTGGAGACCGTACGCAGGGGCAACCCGCGCGTGGTCGCCGGCGCCGACCGGCTCGACACCAGAGTGCGGTGGGTGCACGTCGGCGAGATCGCCGACATCGCCCATCTGCTGCGCGGCGGCGAGCTCGTGCTCACCACCGGGGTCGCGCTCCCCGAAGACCCCGAGAAGCTCGCCGACTACATCGGCGAGCTCTCCTCCGTGGGCGCCTCCGGCCTGATCGTGGAGCTCGGCCGCAGGTTCCTGCGCGAGCTGCCGCCCGCCGTCGTCAAGTCCGCCGAGGCGCACGGGCTGCCGGTCATCGTGCTGGCCCGCGAGACGCCGTTCGTGCAGATCACCGAGTCCGTGCACGCGCGGATCATCGACATCCAGCTCGAAGAGCTGCGCGCCTCCGAGCAGCTCCACGAGGTCTTCACCGAGCTGTCGGTCGAGGGCGCCTCGCCCGCCAAGGTGCTCACCCAGGTGGCCCGGCTGTCCAACCGCCCGGTGCTGCTGGAGAACCTCGCCCACCAGGTGCTGGCCTGCGAGTCCGCCGGGCGCGACGCGGGCGCGCTGCTGGCCGGGTGGGAGAGCAGGTCGCGGGCGGTCGCGCCGGCCGAGCGCACGGCGTACGACCCCTCCTCGGGCTGGCTGGTCACCACGGTCGGCGCGCGCGGCCAGGACTGGGGGCGGCTCATCCTGCTCTGCGAGACGCCGCCGACGCCGCGCGACCTGGTGCTGGCCGAACGCGCCGCCACCACGCTCGCCCTCGGCCGGCTGCTCGAACGCAACCAGGAGTCCCTGGA
>JABFVJ010000025.1 GCA_013362835.1 Nonomuraea sp.
CCCGGCGCGGCCGACCCAGGGCAGAGCGCGCCGTACGGCTCCAGCTCCTCCAGCGCGTCGTGCGGCATCTGGGACACCCACTCCTGCCACACCTCGGTCATGAACCCCTCGGCGGTGAAGTGGCCGATCAGGCTCGGGTCGTCGGGCACGATCTGCCCGATCGCCCACGGCTGGGCCGACTCGTCCAGCAGCACCGGCCACAGGCCGCTGTGCCCGTGCCAGACCCGCATCAGCGACCAGTCCTCCCCGGTCGCGGGGTCGTCGCTCATCCAGAACGCCGGCCGGGACGCCTCGCCCTGCCGGCCGTAGGCGGGGTCGGGCCAGACCACGTCGCCCGGCGGCAGACCCGGCGGCAGCCTGCGCCCTCTGCCGCCGTCGGCGAACAGCTGGCACAGCTCTCGTGGCAGCTGGTGATCGTCCATGCCCTACCATTCCGATACCGAATCCTGTCTCGGAGATGGTAGTGCCGCCGGTCGCCCGGGGGCTTTCCGCTGCCTGCGAAACCTTCCCGGCCCACTTCGCTGCACAATGGGGGCTGTGATCCCCTTCGACGCCGTTCTCACCGATCTCGATGGCGTGCTCCGCCTCTTCGACGACTCCGCCCAGGCCGACATCGAGGCCCGCTACGGCCTGCCGCTCATGGCCACGGCCTTCGCCCCCGAGCTCATCATGCCCGCCACGCTCGGCCGGATGACCGAGCGCGAGTGGCTCGAAGCCGTCGCGGTCGCCCTCGGCGGCGACGAGCGCGCGCGGCAGGCGGTGGCCGAGTTCGGCGAGGTGTCGTTCCGGGTGGACGAGGAGGTCAGGGCGCTGCTGGCCAAGGCGCAGCAGCACGTCCCGGTGATCATCGTGACCAACGCCATGGACACCGTCGAGGAGCACCTCGACCGGCTGGGGCTCACCTACTTCGCCGACGACCTGGTCAGCAGCGCGCGGGTCGGCGTCGCCAAGCCCGACCCGCGCATCTACGAGATCGCCGCCGAACGCGCCGGGGCCGACCCGGCCCGCTGCCTGTTCATCGACGACCGGCTGCCGAACGTCGAGGCCGCGCGGGCCCTCGGCATGACCGGCGTCCACTACCGCACGATCGACGACCTCACGGCTGTCCTCGGCTAGCCGATCGCCATGTCGAAGAAGGCCCGTTCCAGCTCGACCGCCCGCCGGAAGACGCCGAGCACCCGTTCCCGGCGCTCCTCGTCCATCCCGGCGGCCAGGCGGTCGAGCTCGCCGCGCAGGAAGGCCACCCAGGCGCGGAACTCGGCGCCTTCGTGCAGCTCGATCCACTCCCGGTGGACGAAACTGTCAGGCTGCGGCTGCGCGGCCCGCGAGGCCCATCCCAGGTAGCTCCACTCGGCCACGCACAGCACCGCGACGATCAGCGCGTAGTCCTGTCCCGCGCGCACCTCGTCCATGAGATCTCTGAACGCGGCCGTCACGGGCTCGGCGGGCGCGTCCGTCCGCCCGCCGAGCGCCTCCAGCGCCCGGTGGAAGTACGTCTTCTCCTCGGTCGTCGCCACCTGCCCGAGGAACCTCCCGTACGGGACCCGCGCCTCGAACGTGTCCGCGCTCGCCACGGCCGCGCCGAGCAGCGCGGTGAAGGAGTCGACGAACTGGAAGTCCTGCTCCAGGTAGCGGCGCATGTCCGCGGTGCCCGTCGTGATCGCCATGGCGAACGGATGGGTCACCACCGCGGTCCACTCGGGCTCGCACCGCCGCCGGAGCCATTCGCTGAAGGTTTGCTCAGTCACCCCGGCGACTCTAGATGACCCTCTGGAAGAGGTTGTGTTTCCGGCGCGGCTCGCGCCGGCCGCGCCGGAAACGCTCGGTGGCCGGTCAGTAGCCGCCGCTGCCGCCGTACGGCGACTTCGGGGCGTTTCCGTGACCGGTGTGCGTGGGCGTCGGCGTGCTCGCGGGGGCGGCCGAGGAGGTCGGCTTGGTGCCGGTCGGCGCGATCATCCCGATCAGGCCGTGCTTGGCGCCCTCGATGCCCGCGGAGAACCACAGCGTGTTCGTCCCGCCGGTCGCCGCCGTGCCCGGTTCGAGGTCCCACAGCCCTGGGAGCACGACCGGCCTGCCGTTGGAGGTACGCAGCGCGCCCAGGTGGCGGTTGCGCTTGTAGGCGTGCACGGTGCCGTCGCCGAAGTTGCCGACCAGCAGCGCGCCGGCGTACTGGCCCCAGCCGCGCGGCGCGGCGGTCATCGCCCACGGGGCGTTGAGTCCGACCCGGGAGATGCGGCCGGTCAGCCGCCCCTCGGCGTTGAAACGGCTCACGAAGCCCTTGCCGGAGCCGAAGACGGGCTTGCCGGTGGCCTGGTCACGCAGCGCGTACGACACCCAGACGCTGCCGTTGACGACGGCCACGTTGTAGGCGTTGTAGCCGGCGGGGACCGAGGAGTCCATGAACTGCCAGCGGGCCAGGCGGATGCGCCTGAAGTTCTCGTCGAAGGCGTGGACGCGGCCGTGCGCGAAGTCGGTGGCCAGCAGGAAGTCGCCGTCGTCGGTGCGGACCAGCTCAAGGCCCTTGTAGTCGGCGCCGCGCGTGAACGCCCCGATGATCGCGTTGGCCGGGTCGGCCTCGGCGTTCCAGCCGGTGATCGCGCCGCTCGGGCTGCAGAAGATGAACGTGGCCGGCTTGCCCTTCACGGTGAAGCCCTCGCCCGGGTTGAACACCTGGCCGGTCGGGGAACCACCCGGGATCCACACCTCGGTCCGCTCCTTCTTTCCGGTGCCGGAGTAGACGGTGGCCGTGCCGGTGCCGGTGTTGGAGACCCACAGTGTCTTGCCCATGGCCAGGCCCCACGGGTTGACGACCTTGGGGTCGGTGACCGGGGCTTTGCCCTTGATGTCCGACACAAGGTTGATGACGTCGAACCGGGTCCTGGTGGTCGCGTGTGCGGGGGTGGTGAGAGTCGCTCCCAGAACGACCGCAACAGCGCAGAGTGAAATGATGCGGAACCGCATCCGTGCCTCCTAGTTAGCGCTTGTGACGCGAGATACGCGGAGGGCGATGGGCGGGTTCAGCCGGGCCCGAAATATCGGTAGGCGAGTTTTCCCGTCCGCGTCGGGGGAGAAGGAGAGTCATGAACGTGTTGGGCATCGACATCGGCGGCTCGGGGATCAAGGGCGCCCCGGTCGACACCGAGACCGGCGAGCTCGTCCAGGAGCGGCTGCGCATCGCCACGCCCCAGCCGGCCAAACCCGGCGGCGTGGCCGAGGTGGTGAGCGAGATCGTCAAGCATTTCGCCTGGGACGGCCCGGTCGGCGTCACCTTCCCCGGCGTGGTCGTCGACGGCGTCGTGCTGACGGCGGCCAACGTGCACCACTCGTGGATCGGCGTCGACGCCTCGGAGCTGTTCGGCGGCGCGACGGTGATCAACGACGCCGACGCGGCGGGCATCGCGGAGATGACCTTCGGCACGGGCCGGGGCAGGCGCGGGACCGTGCTGATCCTGACCTTCGGCACCGGCATCGGCAGCGCGCTGTTCGCCGACGGCACCCTCGTGCGCAACACCGAGCTCGGCCACCTTCAGCTGCGCGGCAAGGACGCCGAGGAGCGCGCCTCGGCCCGCGCCCGCGAGGACCACGACCTGAGCTGGGAGAAGTGGGCCGAGCGGGTGGAGGAGTACCTGCGGCACGTGGAGATGTTGTTCTCGCCGGCCCTGATCGTGATCGGCGGGGGCGTGAGCAAGAAGGCCGACAAGTTCCTGCCGCACGTCAACATCGACACCCCCGTGGTGCCCGCCGGCCTGCAGAACGAGGCCGGCATCATCGGCGCCGCCCGCCACGCCGCCACGGGCTGACCTCAGCCCTCGGCGTCCTCCGGCCGAGGTGTGCCCGACAGGTTGCCGATCATCTCCTCCAGCTGGCCCAGGAGCACCTCCGCCTGCGCGGGTTCGAGCGAGCCCGTCATCCGGCTCTGGATCACCAGGACGTCCGCCCGCGCGGCCAGCAGCCTGGCCGAGCCCTCCTCGGTCAGGCGGGTGGGCAGGGCCCGTCCCGAGGGCGCCTTGGCCGGCCGTTCCACCAGGCCCGCGTCCTGGAGGTTGCGCAGCACGACGTTCATCGACTGCCGTGTCACGAACGCCCCTCGGGCCAGCTCGGCGTTCGACAGGCCGGGCCGCTGGGCCAGGAGCTCCATGCAGGCGTACTGGGGCGTGGTGAGGCCGTGGGCCCGCAACGCCTCGTCCATGGCCGCCCGTAGCACGGCGGCGACTCTCTTGAGCTGGTACCCGACCCATGTGCCGAGTTCGTCTTGCGCCATGTCAGTAGTCTGACATATGCTTCTTCATGTCAAAGTCCTGACACGGAAAACGAGGAGCAGACATGGCCGTCACCGGAGTCGACTTCGTCGCCCTTCAGGTTCGCGACCTCGACCAGGCCGCCGAGTTCTACGAGACGCGGCTCGGGCTGCGCCGTGACCCCGCCGGTCCGCCGCACGCCGTCGTGTTCGACACCAAGCCCATCCCCTTCGCCGTGCGCGAACCGCTGCCCGGCCTCGACCTGCCCGCCCGTCCCGGCGTCGGCGTGGCGCTGTGGCTGAAGGCCGACGACGCCCAGGGCCTGCACGACGAGCTGAGCGCGGCCGGCGTCCCGATCGTGGCCCCGCCCGTCGACGGCCCCTTCGGCCGTACGTTCTCCTTCGCCGACCCCGACGGCTACGTGGTCACGATCCACGACCGCTGAGATATTGGGATGCGCGAGGCGGGCCCCGTGAGGCAGCATGGGCCGTTGGCTCCGGGGCCGCGGGGCTCAAATATCCTGATAGCAGTATGGGAACGCCTTCGTTGTCCTCTCCGCTCACCGACCTTCAGTCCCGCCTGCCCGAGCTGATGCCGCGCGACCAGCGGCGGCTGCGGCGCAGGCTCGACGGCATGCGCCGGGTGCGCTCCCGCGAGGCCCGAGACAAGATCGTCGCGGAGATCGTCGCCGACGTGGAGCGTGCCGAACAGCGCCTGGCACGACGCCGCGAAGCCGTGCCGGAGGTGAAATATCCGGAAAACCTGCCGGTGTCCCAGCGTAAAGACGACATCCTCGCGGCCATCCGCGACCACCAGGTCGTGATCATCGCCGGCGAGACCGGCTCCGGCAAGACCACCCAGATCCCCAAGATCTGCCTCGAACTCGGGCGCGGCGTACGCGGGCTGATCGGCCACACCCAGCCCCGCCGCATCGCCGCCCGCACGGTCGCCGAGCGCATCGCCGAAGAGCTCGGCACCGAGCTCGGCGAGGTCGTCGGCTACAAGGTGCGCTTCACCGACCAGGCGAGCGACCGCACCCTGGTCAAGCTGATGACCGACGGCATCCTGCTCGCCGAGCTGCAGAACGACCGCCTGCTCGACCAGTACGACACCCTGATCATCGACGAGGCCCACGAACGCAGCCTCAACATCGACTTCATCCTCGGCTACCTCAAGCAGCTCCTCCCGCAGCGCCCCGATCTCAAGGTCGTCATCACCAGCGCCACCATCGATCCCGAGCGCTTCTCCCGCCACTTCGACGACGCGCCGATCATCGAGGTGTCGGGCCGCACCTACCCGGTCGAGGTCCGCTACCGCCCGCTTGACGAGGACGACGACCAGACCCAGGGCATCGTCGACGCCTGCCGCGAGCTGGTCACCGAGGGCCCCGGCGACATCCTGGTGTTCCTGTCCGGCGAGCGGGAGATCCGCGACGCCGCCGACGCCCTGGCCAAGGCCGACTTCCGCAACACCGAGATCCTGCCGCTCTACGCCCGCCTGAGCGCCGCCGAGCAGCACCGCGTCTTCCAGCGCCACACCGGCCGCCGCGTCGTGCTCGCCACCAACGTGGCCGAGACCTCGCTGACCGTCCCCGGCATCAAATACGTGGTCGACCCGGGCTTCGCCCGCATCTCCCGCTACAGCCACCGCACCAAGGTGCAGCGCCTGCCCATCGAGGCGATCTCGCAGGCCAGCGCCAACCAGCGCAAGGGCCGCTCGGGCCGCACCTCCGACGGCATCTGCGTCAGGCTCTACGAGGAGGACGACTTCCTCGCCAGGCCGGAGTTCACCGACCCGGAGATCCTGCGCACCAACCTGGCCTCGGTCATCCTGCAGATGACCTCGATCGGGCTCGGCGACATCGAGGCGTTCCCGTTCGTCGAGCCGCCCGACCGCCGCCAGGTCAAGGACGGCGTCAACCTGCTCCACGAGCTGGGCGCGTTCGACGCCCAGGGCAAGCTCACCGGCATCGGCCGCAAGCTCGCGAGCCTGCCGGTCGACCCGCGCCTCGGCCGCATGGTGCTGGAGGCCGAGAAGAACGGCTGCCTGCGCGAGGTCATGGTGATCGCCTCGGCGCTGTCCATCCAGGACCCGCGCGAGCGCCCGGCCGACAAGCAGCAGCAGGCCGACGAGAAGCACCGGCGTTTCGCCGACCCCGAGTCCGACTTCATGACCTACCTCAACCTGTGGAACTACCTGCGCGAGAAGCAGCAGGAGCTGTCCTCCGGCGCGTTCCGCCGGCTGTGCAAGGCCGAGTTCCTCAACTACCTGCGGGTCCGCGAGTGGCAGGACATCTACAGCCAGGTCCGCCAGGCGCTCGGCGCGCAGCCCAACAGCGCGCCCGCCGACTCCCACCAGGTGCACCTGTCGCTGCTGGTCGGGCTCCTGTCGCACATCGGCGTGAAGGACGTCATGGACAAGCAGCGCGCCTCCGACGGCCGCCGCCCCATGCAGGAGTACATCGGCGCGCGCAACGCCCGCTTCGCCGTCTTCCCCGGCTCGGCCCTCGCCAAGAAGCAGCCGCAGTGGGTGATGTCGGCCGAGCTGGTCGAGACCTCGCGCCTGTGGGCCAGGGTCAACGCCAAGATCGAGCCCGACTGGGTCGAACCGCTCGCCCAACACCTGGTCAAACGCTCCTACTCCGAGCCCCACTGGGAGAAGAACCAGGGCGCGGTGATCGCCCTGGAGAAGGTCACCCTCTACGGCGTGCCGCTCGTGGTCGGCCGCAAGGTCAACTACGGCCGCGTCGACCCCGACCTGTCACGCGAGCTGTTCATCAGGCACGCCCTGGTCGAGGGCGACTGGGACACCCACCACCGCTTCCTGAAGGACAACCGCAAGCTCCTCGAAGAGGTCGAGGAGCTGGAGAACCGCGCCCGCCGCCGCGACATCATGGTCGACGACGAGGCCCTCTACGACTTCTACGACCAGCGCGTGCCCGCCGACGTGGTCTCGGCCAGACACTTCGACTCCTGGTGGAAGAAAACCGGGAAGGAGCAGCCCGAGCTGCTCACGTTCTCGCCGGAGATGCTGGTCAACGAGGGCGCCGACATCAGCGCCCGCGACTACCCCGACACCTGGAAGCAGCTCGGTCAGCGGATGAGGCTGACCTACCAGTTCGAGCCGGGGGCCAACGCCGACGGCGTCACCGTCCACGTGCCGCTGCAGGTGCTCAACCAGGTCGACTCCGACGGCTTCGACTGGCAGATCCCGGGCCTGCGCGAAGACCTGATCACCGCGTTGATCAGGTCGCTGCCCAAGCACATCCGCCGCAACTTCGTGCCCGCCCCCAACTACGCCAAGCAGGTGCTGGCCGGGGTCAGGCAGGGCGGCGAGCCGCTGCTGGAGGCCGTGGAGCGCGAGCTGCTGCGGCTCACCGGCGTCCGCGTGCCGCGCGAGGCGTGGCAGCTCGACCAGGTGCCCGACCACCTGAGGATCACCTACCGGGTGATCGACGAGCGCAAGCGCACGGTGGCCGAGGACAAGGACCTCGACGCGCTCAAGCGCCGCCTGGCCCCGCGCCTGCGCAAGACGTTGTCGGAGGCCGGCGACGACCTGGAGCGCACGGGCCTGCGCAGCTGGAGCTTCGGCACCCTGCCCAAGGTGTTCGAGCAGGGCCGGATGAAGGGCTACCCGGCGCTGGTGGACGCCGGCGACTCGGTCTCCATCAAGATCTTCGAGACCGAGGCCGAGCAGCGCCGCTCCCACTGGCCCGGCACCCGCCGCCTGCTCCTGCTCAACGTCACCAACCCCGCCAGGTCGCTGCTCGGCGGCCTGTCCAACCAGGCCAAGCTGGCCCTGTCACGCAGCCCCCACGGCGGCGCGGTGGCCCTGTTCGACGACGTGGTCGACGCGGCCGTCGACAAGCTCATGCTCGGCCTCGGCGGCCCGGCCTGGGACCCGGTCGGCTTCGACCGCCTCTACCAGCACGTACGCGCCGACCTCCACGAGACGGCGGCCGACGTGCTGGCCAAGGTGGAGCAGATCCTGAGCGTCTGGCACACCATCGGCACCCGCCTCGACGGCCTGCGCGCCGGCGCCTCGACCGACGACGTACGCGACCAGCTCGGCCGGCTGGTCTTCAAGGGTTTCGTCACGGCGACGGGCACCCGCCGCCTGCCCGACCTCCTGCGCTACCTGCGAGCCGTCGAACGCCGTCTCGCCAAGCTCCCGGAGGAGCCCTGGCGCGACGAGGAGTGGATGGACCGCGTGCACAAGGTCGAGGACGACTACGCCGACCTGCTGCAACACCTGCACCCGGCGCGCCGGGGCGACCCCGACGTGGTGGAGATCCGGTGGATGATCGAGGAGCTGCGGGTCAGCTTCTTCGCCCAGACGCTCGGCACCCCCAC
>JABFVJ010000260.1 GCA_013362835.1 Nonomuraea sp.
CCAGCACGAGCCGGCCGCGCACCCCGCCCGCCGCCAGCCGCGCGTGCGCGTCGGCGGCCTTCTCCAGCGGATACGCCCCCGCCACCCGCAACGTCAGCCGCCCGGCCTCCACCAGCCGCACCAGCTCCGCGAGCTGCCCGGCGTGCGAGCGGAAGAAGACGGTCGCCACGTCGATCCCGCGCAGCGCCACCGGCGCGACCCCGGCCGAGAGCGCCACGAAGGCGCCGCCGTCCCGCACCGCGTCGAGCGCGGCGAGGCCCAGCATCGCCGCGTCCACGACGGCGTCCGCCCCTCCGGGGACCCGGGCGCGTACGGCGTCGGCGACCTCCTCCTCGCGCGGTACGAACCATTCGGCCCCGAGCCCTCGTACCAGCTCCTCGTCCGCGGCTCCCGCCGTGGCCACGACCCGGATGCCCCGGAGCGTGGCCAGCTCGACCAGGAACCCTCCGACGGCCCCCGCCGCGCCCGTGACCAGCAGGGTGCCGCCCTGGCCCACGCCGGTCCTGTCGAGCGCCTGCCAGGCGGTCAGGGCGTTGAGCGGCAGGGTGGCGGCCTGGGCGGCGGTGACGTTCCGGGGCGCGCGGGCGACCGCCGTGGCGTCGAGCACGACGTACTCGGCCTGCGCCTTGTACGGCGGCTCCAGCCGCGCCGCCAGCCCCACGACCTCCTCTCCGAGGGCGAACGGGACCCCCTCGCCCACCTGGTCCACGACGCCCGCCGCGTCGAACCCGAGCCCGTAGGAGTCGAGCTTCCTCGCCAGCCCGTACTCGGCCGGCGCTCCGGCGGCGACCGCCAGGTCGAAGGGGTTCACCCCGGCCGCCGCCACCTTGATCCGTACCTGCCCGGGACCGGCCTCGGGCACCGGCGCCTGGACCAGGAGGGGAGCGCCGGAACCGCCGATGAGTGCACGCATGTTCGTCATGCCGACGACCCTAGGAAGGGTTACTCTCTTCTGGTAAGAAGGCACCTGGGAGTGCGTAACCGACCATGAGGAGTGAAGCGCGGTGGCGACGATGACGGCGGCGCAGCGGCGCGACGAGGCCAGGCTGGCCTTCGACGCCTATTTCGCCGAGTGCCCGTCCAGGAAGCTGCTCGACCGGCTCAGCGACAAGTGGGTCACGCTGGTGCTCAGCGCGCTGGCCGGCGGCGAGCGCCGCTACAGCGACCTCGCCAGGAGGATCGCCGGCGTCAGCCAGAAGATGCTCACCCAGACCCTGCGCGGCCTTGAGCGCGACGGCCTGGTCACGCGCCGGGTCACGGCGCAGGTGCCGGTGCGCGTCGACTACGCGCTCACCCCGCTCGGCGAGAGCCTGATGCCGCTGGTGGCCGCCATCAAGACCTGGGCCGAGGAGCACATCGACGACGTCGAGACCGCCAGAGCGTGCTACGACGCTAGCGCCTGAGCCGCACCGGCAGCGCGGCCAGCCCGCGCAGCACCACGTTCTCCTTGTACGGCGGCGCCGGATCGGCACACTCCATCTTCGGCGCCGCGGTGGCCAGCGCCGACAGCGCGATCTCGCCCTCCATCCTGGCCAGCGTCGCCCCCAGGCAGAAGTGGATCCCGAGCCCGAACGCGAGGTGCCTTCCCGGTTCCCGGTCGGGGTCGAACCGGTCGGGGTCGGGAAAGGCGGCCGGGTCGCGATTGGCCGCGCCGATGGGCGCGAGCACGGCCGAGCCCGCGGGCACCGGCGTACCGGCCAGTTCCCTGTCCTCCAGGGCGATCCTGGAGGCGAGCTGGGCCGGCGGGTCGAAGCGCAGCACCTCCTCGACCACCTCCCTCGGCCGCTCGGCGGCGCGGTGCAGCAGGCCGTGGCGCAGGAGGTTCAGGACGCCGTTGCCGATGAGGTTGACGGTGGTCTCGTGGCCGGCGACGAGCAGCAGCACGCAGGTCGCCAGCAACTCGGCCTCGGTCAGCTCCTCGACGTGCGCGAGCGCGCTCAGCAGGTCCTCGCCCGGATGCTCGCGCCGGAACGCGATCAGTTCGCGGAAGTAGTCACGGAACTCCCTTCTGGAACGCTCCGACTCCGATACGAGGGTGTCTGTCAGCATCGGGTCAAGTCCGCGGGCGAGCGCCTCGCTCCAGCCGCGGAAACGATCGTGGTCCTCGGCCGGCACGCCCAGCATCTCGCTGATCACCATGACCGGCAGCGGGTAGGCGAAGCCGGAAATCAGGTCCGCCTCCTCGGGCAGCCGCGCGATGAGCCCGGCGGCGATCGCCTCGACCCGCGGCCGCAGGCGCTCGATCATGCGCGGCGTGAACGCCCGGCTGACCAGCCCCCGCAACCGGGTGTGATCGGGCGGGTCCATGAGCAGGAACGAACGGAGGGGCTGACCTGCGTCTTCCTCCACCGGGGCGGACGGTCCGTGACCGAACCCGGGATCGCGCAGCACGGTGCCGCACAGCTCGTGGGTGGTGACGATGAGCAGCCCGCCCCGCGTGCGGACGACCGGTCCGGCCTCTCGGAGCTCCCTGTATCGGACGTACGGATCGCGCACAAAATGCGGATCAGAGGGGTCGAAACCCAGGAGGTCGGCCGCGCTCAAGGACGGCGGGGCCGGCGCGCTGGAAGCATCGTCGAGATCGCTCATCGCGGGCCAAGTGGTGCCGACATATGGCGAGTACGTCATATATCAACGATCATGTCAATAGTGCTGGTCAAGTGCGGCGGCTGTCGTGCTTGACGACCTTTCCACGATGCGTTTACCGTCACCGAGACGAGCGGCTTTGCTCCGACTGAAAGGTCCGAGTTCTGCTGGTTGGGGGGAGGGCTCCCGGTGGATGTGCTCACTGAAGGCGTTGAGCTGAGCCATGCGGATTTGGCGTTGCTGGCTGAGCTGGCCAGGGGAGTGACGGTCGACCGGGTGGGCAGACGGCTGGATATCAGCGGAAGGACCGTACGCCGGAGACTCAGGGGCATCTGCGACCGCATCGGCGTGGCCACGGCGATCGAGGCCGTGGCCTGGGCCGCACGCCGCCAGCTGATCTAGCGGCGCACGGCCCGGCTCGGTCGGCTCAGAGTCGGCTCGGCCGGCTCAGTCGGCTCAGTCGGCGATGCGTACGCCGCCCGCGAACGGCCGCCGGTCGATCGACGCGATCCGTACGACGTCGCCCGTCTGCGGGGCGTGCACCATCATGCCGCCGCCGATGTAGATGCCGACGTGGTGCAGGTCCGAGTAGAAGAAGACCAGGTCGCCGGGGCGGAGCTGGTCGCGGGAGACGTGCGTGCCGGCGGTCCACTGGTCGCCGGTGTAGTGCGGGAGCGAGATGCCCACGCGCTGGTAGGCGGCCATCACCAGGCCGGAGCAGTCGTAGGAGTTGGGACCCTCGGCGCCCCAGACGTACGGCTTGAGCTGCTGGGTGAGCGCCCACCTCACGGCCTGCGCGGCCTTGCCGTCGCCGATGACCGGCAGGTTGACGCGTACGGCCCGCGTGCCGGGACGGCCGGCCTCGCCGACGGCCCGCCGGTAGAGGTTGCTCTCGACCTTGGTGACCAGCTTGCCGATCTTCTTGCGCTTGCTCTCCAGGTCGCTGACGATCTTCTGGACCTCGGCGATCCGGGTCTTGGCGGCGGCCCTGGCCCGCGTGGCGGTCTCCATGGCCTTGGCGAGCTGGTTGACCTCCTCGCCCTGCTGCTGTTCGAGCGCGTACGTGGTCGCGGCCCGGTCGAGGAAGCCCTCGGGATCGGTGGACTGGGTGAAGGACAGCGCCTTGTCCAGGCCGCCGGTGATGTAGGAGTTCTGGGCGAGCGCCGTGGCCTTGGCGCGCTTGGCGGCGAGATCGGCCTCGCTGGTGGCCAGGATCTTCTGGGCGGACTCGTTGGCCTTCTGCGCGGTCTTCAGCCGTTCCCGCTGGCCGTTGTACTCCTCGCTCAGCGTCTCGATCTCTTCGTGCATCTTCTCGACCTGGTCGGCGAGGTCGGAGAGCGAGGGCTTGGGATCGGCGGCGGCGGAACCGACGGGGACGGCGATCAGGAGGGCGGCGACGACCGCGCCGACCACTCCCAGGCGACGTGAACGCCTGGTCCGTTCCGGAGGGCGGGCGTGCTTGCCCGCTGACTTCCCCCCGCGGTCGAGCGTCCGCTTCACCAACCAAGCTCCTCTCATCGACGCCGACCGGGTTAGCTGACGGGTTCGGGCCGGAGCAGCCCTACCGATGTGATCGGATTCACCCCGAATGGTGGCGCGAGGTGCTCGCCACCGGCGGTTCCCCGGCTTCCCGTACGGGAATTGGGCGTGTTTTTCCGCGCTCGTTACGCGGAGAACATCGTCGCTGGACACTAATGCACTCCGGGTTCGCGCTCAACCGGAACTGCCGAGTCTGTAGAGGTTTCACAACTGAAGGGTCACAAGGTGATCTCGTGGGCACCTGTACAGAACCAGACTTCTGCCCTTTTTGTCCGAAGTTCTGGGGGTGGAGGAGTGGAGGAAAGCTCCAAGTCAGGGCGTGTTCACCTGACCACGAGATGTGAGGAGATGGCCAAGCCGTGGGATTTAGGGCCGAGCCGTAATGAGATCTGTACCCTGGAGAGCCATGGAGCAGGTGGCCGAAGTGACAGTCCCCGAGACCGCTGTGGTGGTCCGGCGTGCCCGCACGCCCGACGTGCGGGCGATCCGGCGCCTGGTGGACACCTACGCGGGCGCGGGGCCGCGGCTCCTGGAGAAGGCCACGGTGACGCTGTACGAGGACGTCCAGGAGTTCTGGGTGGCCGAGCGCGGCGGGGAGGTCGTGGGCTGCGGCGCGCTCCACGTGCTGTGGGAGGACCTCGCCGAGGTCCGCACCGTGGCCGTCGATCCCGCGTGCCGGGGCATGGGGGCGGGACACCGGATCGTCTCGGCGCTCATCCGGCAGGCGAAGGATCTGGGGCTGCGACGTGTATTCTGTCTGACTTTTGAGGTCGACTTCTTCGCGAGGCACGGGTTCCGCCCCATCCAGGGGACACCGGTCTCTCCCGAGGTCTACGCCGAGTTGCTGGCCTCGTACGACGAGGGTGTGGCCGAGTTCCTCGACCTGGAACACGTCAAGCCGAACACCCTGGGCAACACCCGCATGCTGCTCCATCTGACATCGGGTGACGCGGTCCTTGACTCGATGGAAAGGTGATTGTTGATACCCATGTCGATTACGTTGGGCAGCACAGGCATGTGTCCTGACACGTGCCACATGCGCACTCGAAGCGAGGTGACACGGTGAGCACCGGACAGCCGCCGTATCCACAGGACGAATCCGGCGAGAATCCCCCGCAGTACGGGCAGCACCAGGGCCGCCACCCCGGCGAGCCCGACCCGGATGTCACTGTGGTCGGCTACCGGGCGGACGACGCCTATGGCCAGCAGTACGGCCAGCAACCCCAGTACGGCCAGCAGCAACAGGGCTACGGCCAGCAACAGCAGGGCTACGGTCAGCAGGGCTACGGTCAGCAGCCGCAGTCCTCGGGCCAGCAGGGCTACGGCCAGGACGCCCAATACGGCCAGCAGCAGGGCTACGGCCAGCAGTACGGCCAGCCCGGCTACGGCCAGGACGCCCAGCAGTACGGCCAGCAGGGCTACGGTCAGCAGCCGCAGTCCTCGGGCCAGCAGGGTTACGGCCAGCAGCCGCAGTCCTCGGGCCAGCCCGCCTACGGCCAGGACCCCCAGTACGGCCAGCAGCAGGGCTACGGCCAGCAGCCGCAGTCCTCGGGCCAGCCGGGTTACGGCCAGCAGGGCTACGGCCAGGACGCCCAGCAGTACGGTCAGCAGGGCTACGGTCAGCAACCGCAGTCCTCCGGCCAGCAGGGCTATGGCCAGCAACCGCAGTCCTCCGGCCAGCAGCAGGGTTACGGCCAGCAGCCGCAGTCCTCCGGCCAGCCCGCCTACGGCCAGGACCCCCAGTACGGCCAGCAGGGCTACGGCCAGCAACCGCAGTCCTCCGGCCAGCAGCAGGGTTACGGCCAGCAGTACGCCCAGCCCGGCTACGGCCAGCAGGCCCAGCCCGGCTACGGCCAGCAGCCGCAGTACGGCGACCAGCAGCAGTACGGTCAGGCCTACGGCCAGCAGCAGCAGTCGCAGCCCTACGGCCAGCCCGGCTATGCCCAGCCCGGCTACGGCCAGCCCGTCGGCATGCAGCCGCCGGGCGCTCCGGCCCCCCTGGCGGAGTGGTGGCAGCGGCTGGTGGCGAGGCTCATCGACGGAGTCATCCTCTTCATCGTGAACCTCCTGATCGGCTTCGTCTTCGCGCTGTTCTTCGTGGCGTCCTACAGCTCCACGAGCGGTGTGACGTCCGGCCTGTTCACGAGCTGGGTGGTCGGCGCCCTGTCGACCGTCGTCGTGGCGGGGCTCTGGGTGGCCTACGAGTTCTTCCTCACCAAGATGAACGGCCAGACGGTCGGCAAGATGGTCATGGGCATCAAGGTCGTCCCCGTGGGGCAGGCCATGCAGCCCGGCGGCCTGCCGTCCGACATCGCGCTCAAGCGCGCCGCCGTCACGTGGGGCGGCTGGGTGCTCAACCTGGTCCCGCTCCTGGGCTGGCTGCTCGCCTACGCCATGGTCGCGGTGAACGGCGCCTCGCAGCTGTGGGACAAGCCGCTGCAGCAGACGTTCGCGGACAAGTTCGGGCGTACGGTGGTCGTGAAGATCAAGTAATCCGCTTCGGCGTAAAACAGGGGCCGGCTTCCCGCCGGCCTCTGTTTTGTGTCTGCGAGCCGTACCAAAATGGGGGGACGACCGCCGGCCCCGCGAGGTGCGATATGGCCTGGACACCGCCGTGGGCGGGCGCCGTGCCCGCGGAATGGTGGGAACGGCTGGCCGCCCGCTTCATTGAAGCGCTCGTCTTCGGGGTCTTCTATTACATTCTGTTCATCGCGCTGTGGGGCATCTTCCGAACTGTCGGGATGTCGGAGGCGTTCGACGGGCGGCTTCCGGGGGTGTTCGCCTGGTTCGTGGCCGGGCTGGCGTACACGGCTTATGACTGGCGCGCCCATTGCCGGCGCCGCCGTACGTTCGGCAAGGCGATCATGAGGATTCGCCTGGCGCCGGACGACCTCCCTCGCGGCGCGCTGCTGAAACGGGCGCTCGTCTATCCCGGGCCTGTCATGCTGATGGGCATTCCGGTGGTCAATCTGCTGGCCGGAATGCTGCTGTTCGGCGTCGGCCTGCTCATCCTGATCGACAAGCCGTTGGAACGCGGGCCGCACGACCGGCTGGCGGGAACACTCACGGTAAAAGATCTTCGTTGAGGCATCTGCACCTGGGTGGATGCCTTTTCGCAAAATTTTCCCTTGATCCGGTAAGGAGCCTGGAGAGACTGGCATTAGGCTATGGGACGTCCGGGTTGCCGGATGTCGGTGCCCCTGCTCCCAGAGGGCACCTGTGTGTGGCTATGGTCGGTTCCGGGTGGGTTGTCACCTAGAGGTCATGAGGGTCCGGCGTGCTCCCGCAGGTCACGCCGGGAAGCGTATAAAGCTCCCCCGAAACCCTGCTAGCCCTGGAGGCGAGGACGAATGGAAGCCGTAACAGACGTATTGTCAGCGCTCATCCCCCCGGTCGTGGTCGGTGGCGCCTTCATCTTTGGCGCGGTGAAGTTGCTGCGATCGGAGGCCGCCGGACGCCGCCCAAACCGCCAGGATCAGGCCGAGAAGCAGAACTGATCTGCCGGTCAGCGAATCCCCGTAGCGCTGAATTGTCTCCGCGCCTTTCCGGGTATATGTTTGGGCAGGCGAATGAAACAATGCTCCGGGAAAGGATTGCGTAGATGGCCAAGCAGATCCAGGAGATTCTCATCGATGACCTCGATGGGGGCGAGGCCAATGAGACGGTCAGCTTCGCTATTGACGGCTCCTCCTATGAGATTGACCTCAGCGACCTTAACGCGAAGAAGCTGAGGGACGCGCTCACGCCTTTCGTGCAGCACGCTCGCAGGGCAGGGGCCGTATCCGCGCGTCGTCGTGGCCGCGGCGGCAACCGCGCGATGAGCCGCGAGAAGAGCTCGGAGATCCGGCAGTGGGCCAAGGCTCACGGCCTGCCGGTCAGCGAGCGCGGCCGTATCGCCTCCACCGTCGTGGAGAAGTACGAAGCGGCTCACTGAGCCCCGTCGAGAGAGCCATCTCCTGACCATGCGCTTATGCCGCTCGCCTTGGACCCCGGCGAGCGCCATAAGCGCATGATCGTTTTACAGGGTGGTTTGGAATCCCTGCCACGAGTTGTTGATCTTCTGATTCGCCCAAATGTGGGCGTATTGCTCTTCCGGTATCCCTCGTTCAAGAGCGGGACACCAGGTTTGCGCGCGGCGGTCGCGCCTTTGCCGTTTTCCCGGGGCACCCGTCCGGCCCTCGCCGGAACCTCGCCAATGCCGTCACCCCCCGCAATGCTCCGATCCCGGACTCCCGCCGCGTACGGCCAAAGAGGGACGCTCCGCCACCCAATGGGGGTGCCAGGTCCTACCTGTGCGCCTCCGGTCGCGCGCGGGTGCGGAAAAGGTGCCGTGCGTCTCGTGAGGCGGGACGCAAAGGTGGTGCCGGGCATTGTCCTGTCGCCGGCGCCTCCGTCGCGTACGGGCGGATCGGTAACCCGTCTGACCTGAT
>JABFVJ010000288.1 GCA_013362835.1 Nonomuraea sp.
GTTCTTCTTCGTGCCGGTCAGGCCCCACGTCGAGGTGTTGTGCCACATGACGGCTTTGGTGCCGTCCTTGGTGAGCTGGAGGTCGGCTTCGACGCCGGACGCGCCCCAGCCCTTGTAGCGGTTGACGGCGGTGGGGTTGTTGGGCTGGCGCACCTGGTCGCGTTCCCAGGCGTTGGCGCCGGTGGGGTAGCCGCCGTGGCCGAAGATCTGCGGGCAGGCGGGCAGCGCGGCCGACGGGGAGGTGAGTAACGAGCCCAGCAGCAGCGCGGTGACGGGGAGGGCCAAGACGCGCACCTTTCGCTCTTGTCGTCCCACGGCACTTTGCCACATTCGCACCCGTGAGGCACCGCGAAGGCGTGACCTGGCCGGCGCGGGGATAATCTACGCCGATGACTACGACTGTGGGGAAACGTCCCACGTCCGAGGCCGCGGGTACCCGCCGGCGCCGGGTCGCGGGCCTGGGCATCCTCGTGGTGGTCCTCCTGGTCGCGGGGGCCGTGTCGGTGGCCGTCGGCGCGCGGGCGCTGAGTCCCGCCGAGGTGTGGCACGGGTTGTTCACCACGCCGGGCGCGGACCAGCGGCTCACCGAGATCACCCTCATCGTGCAGACCGTACGCGTGCCGCGGACCGTGCTCGCGATCGTGGCGGGCGTCGCCCTGGGCGTCAGCGGGGCGTTGATCCAGGGGTACACGCGCAACCCGATCGCCGACACAGGATTGCTGGGGGTGAACTCCGGCGCCTCGTTCGCCGTGGTCTCGATGATCTTCCTGTTCGGGCTGTCCAATCCGTACCACTACATCTGGTTCGCCTTCCTGGGGGCGGCGGTCGCCGGCGTCGTCGTGTTCGGGCTGGCGAGCATCGGCAGGGGGAAGGGCAGCCCGCTGACGCTCGCGCTGGCCGGGCAGGGCGTCACCGTGTTCCTGGCCGCGATGACCACGGCGGTCGCGCTGTCGGACCAGGCGTCGCTGAACGCCCTGCGCTTCTGGAACGCGGGCACCGTGGCCGGCGTCGGGTTCGACGTCATCTGGCCGGTGACGGCGTTCGTCGCGGCCGGGCTGGTGCTGGCGCTGACCACGCTGCCCGCGATCAACGTGCTGAACCTGGGTGACGACGTGGCGCGGGCCATGGGCGTGAACATCACGCTGAGCAGGACCGCCGGCATCGTCGCCATCACCCTGCTCGCGGGCGCGACGACGGCGGCGTGCGGGCCGATCGCCTTTCTCGGGCTCATGGTGGCCCATGTCGCCAGGTTCCTCACCGGGCCCGACTATCGCTGGCTGGTTCCCTGCGCGGGGCTGCTCGGCGCCGTCGTGCTGCTGGTCAGCGACATCGTGGGGCGTCTGGTGACCCGGCCCGGCGAGTTGCAGGCGGGCGTCGTCCTCGCGCTCGCGGGCGCTCCCTTCTTCGCGGCGCTGGTGTGGCGCGGAAAGTTCAAGACGGTATGAACGAGACACAGGTGAAGCTGCCGGGCGTACGGCTCGGCTCCACGTCGTTCGTGTGGCGGCCCTGGCCGGTGTTCGTCACGCTGCTGCTTGCGGCGGCGGCCTTTCTGGTGTTCTGCCTGTCCATCGGCGTGGGCGACTTCCCCATCGGGCTGCCCCAGGTGGTCACCACGCTCCTCGGTCAGGGCGAGCGGGTCGACGAGTTCGTGATCATGGATCTGCGGATGCCGCGCGCCCTGGCGGGGCTCGTCGTGGGGGTCGCGCTGGGGGTGTCGGGGGCGATCACGCAGTCCGTCGCGCGCAACCCGCTGGCCAGCCCGGACATCCTGGGGATCACCGGGGGCGCGAGCGCGGTCGCGGTGTTCCTGGTGACGGTGTCGGGCGGCGCCGCCGCCGCGATCACCGGCTCCGTCGGGCTCTCCGCGGCGGCGCTCGCGGGCGGCCTCGGCACCGGGCTGCTGGTGTACGTCCTGGCCTGGCGGCGCGGCATCGACGGCCTCCGGCTCATCCTCATCGGCATCTCCGTGAGCGCGGTGGCGGAGGCGATCACGGCCTGGCTGCTGGTCACGGCCGACATCCGGGACGTGGCCCGCGCCCAGGCGTGGCTGGTCGGCTCGCTGGCCGGCCGGACGTGGGGCGAGGTCGGGGTGGCGTTGTGGGCCGCGCTCGCCCTGCTGGCCGTGGTGGCCTGCGTGGCGTTCCAGCTCAGGCCGCTGCACTTCGGCGACGACGTGGCGGCGGGGCTGGGCGTCCGGTACTCGCTGGTGCGGGCGGTCCTGCTGCTGTGCGCGGTGCTGCTGGCGGGAGTGGCGGTGAGCGCGGCGGGCCCGGTGCCGTTCGTCGCGCTGGTGGCGCCGCAGGTGGCGATGCGTCTGGCCCGCTGCCCGACGCCGCCGCTGGTGGCCTCGGGGCTGGCGGGCGCGCTGCTGCTGATCGGCGCGGACCTGGTCGCGCGTACGGCGCTGCCGATCACCCTCCCGGTCGGCGTGGTCACCGCCGCGATCGGCGGCCCCTTCCTCGTCTACCTGTTGGTCAGGGCGAATCTCAGAAAGGACCGCTAAGTTAGGCATGCCTACCCTTACATGTTACGGTTGGCCCGCTCAGGATCACAGCGGACCGCACGACAGCAAGGGATTCGGATGCTCCTCCAGCCATCGACCGTGACGAAGACCGTACGGCGGTTCGCCGCGGCCCTGTCCGCCGCGGCCCTCGGCGCCGGCCTCCTCACGGGATGCGGTTCCGCCCCCGAGGACGAGCCGGCCACCGCCGCCGCGGCCACCACGGGCGGCGCGTTCCCCGTCACCGTGGAGCACGCGTTCGGGTCCACCCGGATCGCCAAGGCCCCGCAGCGGGTCGTCTCCGTCGGCTACACCGACGACCAGGCCATCCTGGCGCTCGGCGTGAAGCCGGTCGGCATGGTCGACCAGTATCCGAACCCGCCGGGCCGGACCCCCGACGTCAACACCCAGTGGCCCTGGGTGAAGGACAAGTGGGGCGAGACCCGCCCCGAGGTCATCATGAACAACGGGGACTCCGGCCCGAACTACGAGAAGATCGCCGCCCTGCGGCCCGATCTGATCATCGCGGTCTACTCCGAGATCGACCAGGCGGCCTACGACCGGCTCTCCAAGATCGCCCCGACGGTGGGCCGCACCAAGGGCGAGGCGGAGCCGTTCAGCGCGCCGTGGCAGGACAACGCGCTGCACATCGCCAAGGCGCTCGGCAAGGCGGACGAGGGCGCGAAGCAGGTCAAGGACATCGAGGGCAAGCTCGACGCGGCCCGCGAGGCGCACCCGGAGTTCGCTGACCGGACCGCCGTCGCGGTCTCCTGGTACAAGAACTCGGTCGCGCCGTTCACCACCACCGACGTACGCGGACGGCTGGTGTCGGGCATCGGCTTCAAGGGCGCGACGGAGATCGACAAGATCGCCGGCGGCGACTTCTACACCGTGCTGTCCCCCGAGCGCATCGACCTGATCGACGTCGACCACATCTTCGTCATCGCCGACCAGGCGGACCAGGACGCGCTGAAGAACTTCAAGCTGTTCGCCAACCTGCCCGCGGTCAAGGGGGGCAAGGTGTCTTACCTGCTGGACAGCGAGGGGCCCGCGATCGGCGCGGCGATGTCGCAGAGCACGCTGTTGTCCCTGCCGTACGCGATCGACGAGCTCGTCGAGTCGGCCGCCTAGCGATGCCCGTACGGACGTGAGCGGCACCCGCGCCATCCTGCGCACGGCGACCGGGCGCGAGGCCGTCCGATGGGTCGCGGCGCACACCCGCGAGGCGCCCTTGCTGACGATCGCCGCCGTGCTCACCACGGTGGCGGGCGCGGCGCTCCAGGTGCTGCCGGTGTTCCTGCTCGGCCAGGTGGTCGACAGCGTGGTCGGGGGCGAGCCGCGGTCGATGCTGGTCACGGTCGGAGCGTTGATGGTGGCCGCCGCGCTGCTCGGCTCCGCGGCCACCGCCGCGTCGGCCTACCTCATCGGGCGGCTCGGCGCCGACCTGCTCGCGCGGTTGCGGGAGGGCGCCGTACGCGCGGTCCTCGGCATGCCGAGCGCGCGGATCGAGCAGGTCGGCAGGGGTGACGTGCTGTCGAGGGTCGGTGACGACGTGGCCGTGGTGTCCAAGGGCATCAGGACCGCCGTCCCCACGGTGTTCTCCTCGGGGGTGCTGGTCGTCATCGCCACGGCGGGCATGTTCGGCCTCGACTGGCGGCTCGGGCTGGCCGGGGCCGGGGCGCTGCCCGCGTACGGGCTGGCCCTGCGCTGGTATCTCCCCAGGTCCGCGCCGCTCTACCAGAAGCAGCGGGAGGCCCAGGCCGATCGCGCGCAGGCGTTGATCAGCGGCCTGAACGGGATCGGCACCGTGCGGGCGTACCGGCTTGAGGAAGCCTTCCGCGAGCAGGTCGCCCGCGAGTCGTGGCGGGTACGCGATCTCGGCGTCGAGGTGTTCCGGTTCTTCGGCAGGTTCGTCGGCAGGGAGAACCGCGCCGAGTTCGTCGGCCTGGTCCTGATCATCGTGGTGGGATACGCCCTGCTGGAGGCCGACGCCGTCACCCTGGGCGAGGCCGCGGTCGCCCCGCTGCTGTTCCACCGGCTGTTCAATCCCCTGGGCTCGGTCCTGTTCACCTTCGACGAGGCCCAGAAGTCCGGCGCGAGCCTGACCCGGCTGGTCGGAGTGCTGGACGAGGCGCCACAGGACAGGCTGGTGGGCCATCCCGACGTCGCGCCGGCCGGCCCCGAGCCGGGTCAGGTGACGGTGGAGGGGCTGACGTTCGGCTATCCCGGCTCGGAGCGGCCGGTCCTGCGGGACGTCGACCTGGTGATCCCGGCGGGCGGCTCGCTCGCGCTGGTGGGGGCGACCGGCGCCGGCAAGTCGACCCTGGCGGCGCTGATCGCGGGCATCGGCACCCCGCAGGCCGGGTCGGTGCGCATCGGATCGGCCGATCTCGCCGACCTGGACGAGGCCGGGGCGCGGGCCCTGGTGAGCATCCTGACGCAGGAGACGCACGTGTTCTCCGGCTCCCTCGCCGACGACCTGCGGCTGGCCGCGCCCGACGCGACCGACGCCGAGCTGATGGACGCCCTGCGCCGCGTCGGCGCGGACACGTGGGTCACGGCGCTGCCCGACGGCCTGGACACCGCGGTCGGCGAGGGCGGCGAGCGCCTGGACGGCACCAAGGTCGCCCAGATCGCCCTGGCCCGGCTGGTCCTGGGCCGGTCGCCGGTGGTGGTGCTGGACGAGTCCACCGCGGAGGCGGGCAGCCAGGGCGCCGCCGAGCTGGAACGGGCCGTGTCGGCCGCGTGCCTCGGCCGTACGACGTTGTTCGTGGCGCACCGGCTGACCCAGGCGACGGCGGCCGACCGGATCGCCGTGCTGGACGCCGGACGCGTCGTGGAGCTGGGCACCCACGAGGAACTGGTGGCCTTGGGCGGCCGTTACGCCGGCCTGTGGCACGCGTGGCGGGAAGGCGGCCAGGACACGTGACAGACTCGCCGAACGTCCGGACGGGCTCCGGCATCCTCCGGATCGCGCTGCGGCGCAACGCGGGCGCGATGGCCCGTGGCACCGCCCTCATGGGCATGTACCAGGCCGGCGAGACCGCCTTCCCGATCGCGCTCGGCCTGATCGTGGAGCACACGCTGCGGGAGCGCAGCCTCGGCTCGCTCGGCCTGTCGATCGCCGCGCTGGCCCTGATCATCACGACCGTGTCGCTGTCGTGGCGGTTCGGGATGCGCGTGCTGCAGAAGGCCAACGTCACCGAGGCGCACCGGTGGCGGGTGCGGGTGGCGTCCTGCGGGCTCCAGCCGGTCGCGACGAGCGCCGGCCTCAAGTCCGGCGAGGTCCTGACCATCGCCACCGAGGACGCCGACCAGACGGCCGACATCATCGAGGTCGTGCCGCTGCTGATCAGCTCACTGGTCGCGGTGCTGGTCGCGGCGGTCGCGCTGGGCCTGGCCAGCGTACGGCTCGGCCTGCTGGTGATCGTGGGGACCGTCGCGATCCTGTCGGTCCTGAGCGTGCTGTCCAGGCGCATCGGCGCGAGCACCCGCGAGCAGCAGGCGCGGGTGGCGCGGGCGGGCGCGAAGGTCGCCGACCTGATCACCGGCCTGCGCCCGCTGCACGGCTTCGGCGGCAACCACGCCGCGTTCCTGTCCTACCGGAAGGTCAGCACGGAGGCCAGGAACCAGTCGGTCACCGTCGCCACCGTGAACGGCGCGTACGCCGGGGCCGCCGTGGCGCTCAACGCGGTCCTCGCCGCCGCCGTGTCCCTGACGGCGGCCTGGCTGGCGTTCGACGGGCAGATCACCGTCGGGGAGCTCGTCATGGCCGTGGGGCTGGCGCAGTTCATCATGGAACCACTCAAACTGTTCTCCGAGATGCCCAAATACGTGATGACCGCCCGCGCCTCGGCCGAGCGGATGGCGCTGGTGCTGGCCGCGCCCCCGGTGGCGACCCCGGGGCGGGAGCGACCGTCGGGGGGCGGCGACCTGGAGGTCGACGGGGTCCGTCACGGCTCCCTGCGCGGGCTGAAGTTCCACGTGTCCGCCGGAGAATTCGTGGCCGTCGCCGCCTATCAGCCGCGCGTCGCCGCCGACCTCGCCGCGATCCTGGCCGTGAACGTCCCGCCCGGCACGTACGAGGGCGTGGTGCGGGTCGGCGGACGGGACCTGACGGACCTGTCGATCGAGGCCGTCCGCGAGCACCTGCTGGTCAACCCGTACGACGGGGAGATCTTCGCGGGCACCCTGCGCAGCAACATCGACCCCGGGGGCGGCGGCCGCCTGGTCGCCGAGGCCGTCGAGGCGTCGATGCTGACCGACGTCGTGGCCCTCCACCGCGAAGGGCTCGACCACGGCGTACGCGACCGCGGCGCGAACCTGTCCGGCGGCCAGCGCCAGCGGCTGTCCCTGGCCCGCGCCCTCGCCGCCGACGCCGGCATCCTGGTCCTGCACGACCCGACGACGGCCGTCGACGCGGTCACCGAACAGCTCGTCGCGCGCAACGTCGCCGCGCTGCGCCGTGGCCGCACCACCATCGTGATCACCGCCAGCCCCGCCTTCCTGGACGCCGCCGACCGGGTCCTCGTCCTGGACGACGGGGTCGTCACCGCCGACGACACCCATCGCGGCCTCCTCACCGCCGACGAGGACTACCGCCGGGCCGTGGCGCGCTGAGGCTCAGGGCCGCCCCGAGACGCCGTGGAGGAGCGTGTCGATCACCTTCGTGGCCAGCGCGTCGGGGTCGGGGCCCGGGAGCGCCGTGTGCGCGGCCTCCCCGAGCAGCGCGAGGTAGACCTGCCTGGCCCACACGATGTCGGCGCCGGGGCCCAGCAGCTTGGCGAAGACCGCCTCGCACACCCGCATCACCTCGGCCTGCACCGCCTGGGCCTCGGGGCTGAGCGGCAGCTCGCGGGCCAGGCTGAAGCGCCAGCCGAGCTTGATCTGCACGATGTTGGCGGTGGCCTGGTGCAGCGCCACCAGCGCGGGGGCGGTGTGCGGCCGGGCGGCGAGCACCGCCTCCTGGATCTCCCGCCACGCGGCCACCTCCATGGCCTCGATCAGCGCCTCGCGGCTGGCGAACCTGCGGTGCACGGTGGCCCTGGCCACGCCCGCCGCCTCGGCGACCTGCTCCATCGTGGCCAGCGGGTTACCGCTCAGCACCTCTTCCGCCGCCACGATGATCGCTCTGATGCTGCGTTCGGCGTCCGCTCTCAGCGGCCTTTGTCCCATAGAAGGAACAGTACCGGCAATAACTGAGACGTTGTGTTGCAGTTAGGCAGAAACGTGCTACCTTCTTGCTCATGACTTCTCAAGGAACCGCCCTCGTCACCGGAGCTTCCTCGGGCATCGGCGCCGAGTTCGCACGCCGGCTCGCCGCCCGTGGCCACGACCTCGTCCTGGTCGCCAGGTCCGAGGCCGCGCTCGAAGCGCTCGCGGCCGAGCTGCGCCGCGACCACGGCGTACGGGCCGAGGTGCTGCCCCAGGACCTGTCCGCCCCCGACGCGGCCACGCGGGTCGCCGACGAGGTCGCCGCCCGCGGGCTCACCGTCGACCTGCTCGTCAACAACGCGGGCTTCGGCACGGCCGGACACTTCGCCCAGATCCCCGCCGAACGCGAGCACCAGGAGCTCATGGTCAACGTCGTCGCGCTGGTCGGCCTGACCCACGCGTTCGTGCCCGGGATGCTCGCGCGGGGCACGGGCGGGGTGATCAACGTGGGCTCCACCGCCGGGTTCAGCATCACCCCGTACTTCGCCACGTACGGGTCGTCCAAGACCTTCGTGCTCAACTTCAGCCTCGCGCTGTGGAGCGAGCTGCGCGGCAGCGGCGTCAAGGTGCTCGCCGTCACGCCGGGCCCGGTCGAGACCGCGTTCTTCGAACGGATCGGCACGAGGAAGGCCGCCATCGGGGCCAAGATGGCCACGCCCGAGCAGGTCGTCACCAAGGCGCTGCGCGCCTTCGACCGCGACCGCGGCTACGTGGCCCCGGGCCGCGGCACGCTGATGATGACCCACCTCATGCCCCGCCGGCCGCGCAAGCTCCTGGCCCTGATCGGCCGTACGGTCACCCGGCCGGTCGCCGACGAGCTCAGCGCCCTAGATCGGAAGAG
>JABFVJ010000211.1 GCA_013362835.1 Nonomuraea sp.
TGCGCTCACCCCCGCCCCTCAAGATCTTTTGGCGCGCGTGATCGCCGTACCGGGTGACCGGCCCGAGCGCGCCAAAACATCTTGCTGACCGGGGGCCGCCCGGTTGCGCTCCGTCCCTTCCGCCTGCGTGTCCGCCTTCACCGGAACACGGACCCCCCGAGCAGGGGGCGCACGGAAGGAAGCCCACCATGACCCTCGCCCTGCCGATCACCGCCGAACTCGACCTGGCCACCTGCACCCGGCCCACCTGCAACGCGACGGTCCCCTTCACCGAGACCGTCGAGCTCATCGGCGACGACGGCAGCCGCGGGCGCGAGTGCCTGGCCTGCCTCTCCCAGCGCGTCGACGGCTACCGCCAGGCGCACGCCGACAGCATCCCGCTCCCCTACTAGCCGCCCAGGCGGGGCCCTCGGGCCCCGCTCCCGGCGGCCTTCCGACTCCCGCTCCGGCGATCTGGCTCCGTTCCGTACCCGCAATCCACCCGTCCTGGAGGGACACCATGGCCAACGACACCGTCATCACCCTCGTCGGCAACCTGGTCGACGACCCCGAGCTCCGCTTCACCCCCACCGGCACGGCCGTCGCCCGCATCCGCGTCGCGTCCAATCCCCGCTTCTTCGACCGCGCCACCAACGACTGGAAGGACGGCGACAGCCTCTTCCTGACCTGCAACATTTGGCGCGACCTGGGCGAAAACGCTGCTGAGAGCCTCCGGCGCGGAATGCGGGTCATCGTCCAGGGGCGCCTCAAGCAGCGCTCCTACGAGACCGCCGAAGGCGAGAAGCGCACCGTCTACGAGGTCGACGTCGACGAGATCGGCCCGTCCCTGCGCGGCGCGATCGCCAGGGTCACCAAGGCCAACCGCAACCAGGCCGCGCCCGAGGACCCCTGGGCCACCGCCACCCCGGCTCCCGCCGAAGACAGCGAGGGTCAGGACAACCTCGCGATGGCGGGCGCCGGCGCCAACGACGGCGAAACCCCGCCGTTTTAACCCCACCCCCCGGTGACCCGCCTCAGCGGGTCACCGGGATCCCTATCCATGCCGCCGACCGACCGACAAGGGAGCAACCCCATGACCACTCCTTCGCCGCAGCACGCCGGCGTCGAAGCCGCCCGCGCCTGGGCCGCCCTCGACGCGATCGAAACCTCCTCCGTGCTGTGGGACCAGACCGTCTACCGCACGTTCTACCTGGGCGAGGACGCCCAGCTCCTCCACCAGTCGGGCTCGCCCACCCACATCATCGACCTGGCCACCGTGCCGAGCTCGTTCAGCCTCTACGCCCGCGATGACATCGCTCCGGAGATCTTGAGCCGCTGCAAGGCAGCGATGTGCCTGGCCGGGATCGTGTGCGAACTCGACGGCGGCACCTGGCTGGTCGCCATCGCCCCGACAGGGCAGCTGCTGTTCAAGGGCAAGCCAGCCACCCTCGACGAGCTGGGATACCGATCGCCGGACCTGCTGGTGGCCACCGAGCAGGAGATCGCCGAGGGAACCGCGATCACGACCGAAGGGGAACAGGCGATGCTCCCGCATGAGCGGGCGCGGCGCCTGCTCGGCCTCGACCCCAGCCAGGCCGAAGCGCTCTTCTCCAGCGGCAACCGCTTCGACGACCTGCTCCGGCAACTGGAGCAGCTGTACGGCCCGCGCCCCGACCGGCCGGCGGCAGCATGAGCGACGTGACCGCTTCACAGGTGGTCGGCGCGCTCGTGGCCGACCCCGACCAGGTCACCGTCCAACGGGACGCCGAGCGGCTCCTCGTCGGGGACGCTCGCGTCCTGTGGGATCTGGCCGCCCTACCCGCTCAGGCCACCGTTCCCGCGACCAGCCACGAGCCGACCGGCCGGCTGCCGCACCTCGACACCATGGTCGACGACGGCACCTGGGCCTGGCACCCGCAGCGCCGCCCCAGGCTCCTGCGGCCAACCCCTCGCTACGACCTGGCCGCCGCCTGGCGGCAGCTACACGGCGACTACCTCCACGAAGCCGACTCCTACGCCCGCATCGACTGGTCGCCCTGGTCCTACCAGCAGGCCCGCATCGGGCTCCTGCACCACACCCCGCTCGCCGTGAACGACGCCTGGCTACGGCGAGTGCACCACACCTACCCAAACCTGGCCATGTCCGGCATCGATCCGCGCATGCCGCTGGTCATCCTCACAGGCGCCGAGGCCCGCGTGGTCGGGTTCGCCGACGCCGCGATCCTGCCGGACTCAAGCCGCGACGTGCTGACCGCCATCTCCAGCGCCCAGCCCATCCACGTCTGACCGCGCCTGACCGCGCTCCTGGCCGCGCCCGGTTGGCCCTCACCTCCGGGCGAGGGCCAACCACCGGCTCACCCGGCAGGCAGAACCCCCGCTCGATCACCCTGGAGTCTCCGTCGCCGGGGCCCAGCCGAGGGCAGCCCAAGCCCGCCCAGCCACCGACCGCACTGTCCCCCAAGGGAGCCCAGCTCATGCCCGTCTTCACCAACGACGCGCTCAACGTCCGCATCTGCCACGACAGCCTGCGCGGCAACCGCGACGTCAACGCCGACGCCCTCACCGTCGCCGAATGCGGCAGCCGCCTCGCCATTGCCGTCGCCGACGGCGCCGGAGACAACGACGGCGCCGCCGAATGCGCGCGCATCGCCGCTCTGCTCGCCTCCGCGATCACGGCAGCCACCGGAAACCCCCTCCGCGGCCTGGACGAGACCGCGCCCTTTCTCACCGAGCGGGCCGACGCCGCCGCCATCCCGCTCACCGCCCGCACGACCGCCACCATCCTGGCCATCACCCCCGACCACTTGACCCTGGCCTGGGCAGGCGACTCCCCCGCCTGGGCCATCACCCGCGATGGCCAGGTACGCGGCCTGACTGACCCGTCCTGCCACCCCTGCCTGACGCCCTGCAACGTCACCGAACCCCACGAAGGAGCCACCTACTCCCCGCACTGGGCTTCCCTGGACCGCGGCGAGGTCGCCCGGCTGATCCTGGCCAGCGACGGCCTGACCGCTCACCTGGCCAGACCCGCCCGCGCCGACCACGTCCAGGCCATGACCGACACCCTGGCCCCGAATCGCATCCCCAGCCCACCACCTCGAAGACGTCCTGGCCGACCTGCTCGACCTGACCCGTGACCACGGCTCGCTCGACAACACCTCCGTCGCCGTCGTCGACCTCCCCCTCTGACCCGATTCCGTCACCCGCGAGCACCACCATCCCGCAACGGCCTCCGCCCTCCGACACACGTCGGAGGGCGGAGGCCGTCCCTGTTATCCGATGAGGAGCTGCCGCCCATGACCGCCGAGCTCGTCCACCTGCGAACCCGCGTTGACCTCCTGGCCGCCATCCCCTACATGCTGGGCTTCCACCCGGCCGACAACTCCCTGGTCGCGCTGGGCTTCCTCCGCCAAGCCCGCCCCAGCCCGGAATGCGTAGCGCGCTACGACCTACCGCACGACAGCGCCGACCTGCCCGACCTGGCCGCCGACCTCTGCGCCCTGCTCCACCAGCGCAACCTCGATGTGGTCGCCCTCGTCGGCTACGGCCGCGGCGAAATCGTCACCCCCGCCATCGACGCCGTCACCACCAGCCTGGACGCTGCCGGGATCGAGATCCTCGACGCCCTGCGAGCCGAGGACGGCCGCTACCACAGCTACCTGTGCCACGACCCGTCCTGCTGCCCACCCGAGGGGTGGCCCTACGACACCACCACCACGGCGGTCGCCGCCGCCCTCGTGGCCCGCGGGCGCAGCCCACTGCCCGACCGCGCCACCTACATCGCCCAGCTCAACCCCGTCGCCGGCACCGACAGGCAAAAGATCACCGCAGCGACCCGCGCCGTCTGCACCAAGATCCGGCAAGCCGCCGTCACCCCGCCCCGGAGCTGGTACCGGCAGGGCAAGCAGCGCGTCCGCGAAGCCCTCGAACACGACGCAGAGCTGTCGGCCGACCAGGTGGCGTGGCTGGGCGCCCTCCTGACCGCGATTTACATCCGCGACGCCGCGACGGCCCTCATCGGCCCCTTCCCCGAACAGACGCACCTGCGGCTGTGGACCCAGATGACCAGGCGCGTCGACCCCGCCTTCGCCGCAGCCCCGGCCACCATGCTGGCCATCACCGCGTGGCGCGCCGGCGAAAACGTGCTGGCCGAAGCCGCCATCAACCGGGCACTGAACACCAATCCCGACTACAGCCTGGCCCTCGCCATCCGCACAGCCCTTCGGCTCGACGCCCGCGAAACCCGCATGTCCGACCTCGCGAGCATGGCCGACACGATCGACATCTGCGTCGAGCGCAAGCCCGAAGGCGCCAGACCGGTGCTTCCAGAAGGCTGGTAACCCCTCGCGACACCCGGCGCCAGGAGCCGCGCAGCCTCTCACCAGTATCCCAAGTCAACCAACCATGGGGACCCCCCTCGGGCCGCCGCCGCACTGCATGCCTATGGCCTGCGGAGCACACCGTAGGGCCTGCACCCCCACTCGCCGCGTAAATCTCAGCCGCCGCACGCCGCAGACCACAGCCGCCGTACCGACCACCCTGCGTGCTGCACGAGCCCGCCGCTGTGCGCGATCGGCTGGCCTCTGGTGCGGGGTGGCTGGGGGCTCGCGCCCCCAGGCCCCCCGGGGGCGGGCGGGGGAGCCGCCCACCGGGCGCGCACCTGCCCGCCGCACACGGCGACTCCCCCGCCCGCAACGCTCGCAGCGCCCCTTTCCGGTCAGCCCATCCGGGGATCTGGGCGCGCCGGCCGCGCGGCTCTCGCCCGGCCGCGTATCCAGCGCAGCCCTTTCAGCGATCACCACGATCGCCCTCACGGCCCGCAGGGTTGTTGCCGCAGGTGGCCCCGACTGGACAGGCTCTCTACGCTTGGTCCGAGTCTCCTCTCTGGAGGAGCTCAACCTGCAGGGTCCGGTGAGGCCTTCCGGAACGGAACCTCGCCAACCGAGCACCCCGGTGCCAGGGAACAGCAAGGCTCCACCTCGCCGGACCCCTCAACAGCCAGCACCCGCCCTACGGGCCACCCCGCGAGGCGGCCCGTAGTCCAGGCGTCAGCTCATCGTGCGAGCCAGATCCGTAGCCTTCCGGATGCCATCCCCCGCCCGGATGATCGCATAAACGATCATTGCCCGGTCATGGGGCCGCTCCTTATCCCGGTCGACCAGAACAACGACCAGCTCATGCAGCGTCAGCCACTCGATCACCGCCTCCTCCATGAGGTCAGCCATCTCCTCCGGCATCGGCATCCCCGCGAGCAGCGTCCGCGCGTTGTCGATCGCGGCGACCTGTACCGCTCCGGAGTGCCCGCCATCAGCCCAGCTCGGGACCGCGATCGGGATCGGCAGCATCAGCAGCAGCTTGGCCAGCTGGTCATACGCCCCGATCATGGCCATCGTCGCGAGGTGCAGAATCTCGAAACGATCGGAGTTCTCGTCCATCGACGTCCTCTCTGGAGTTTTCAACCTGCGAACGCCGGGCGGAGAGCTTCCGGACTCTCCCTCCCAACAAGAAAACTATACCACAGATTTACCCCGAAGGATCATTGGATAGCGAGAAATCCCAGGCAGGAAGCGCGATGGACGACACGAGACGGGCCGCCCCTCGCGGGACGACCCGTTTTCGACTAGTCCAGGTGCTCGTGATCCACCAGGATCTTGGCGACGTTCACAGCCTCCGCAACCCGATGCAGAGCCAGCGCCACCACGCGCCGATCGCGACCGAGCAGGCTCACATCGTGCGCCGTGAGCCACTCCAGGACTGCTATCTCGATCGCAGTCCGAGTCTCCTCGCGAAGCGGGAGGAGACCGAGAAGGTCAAGGCCTCCTTCGAGTCCCTTCACCGTTGGCCCCGTGTAGCCGGACTCCTCGGGATCCGGAATCGCGATGGGAACCGGCAGGCTCCGCAGGACCTTGTTGAGCAGCGCGTACTGCGCCAGCAGGATCTCGATCGGGGACTCTGGAAGATCGTGGGTGTTGTCCAATGGACGTTCCTCTCTGGAGTTTTCAACCTGCGAGCGTCAGGCGGAGAGCTTCCGGACTCTCCCTCCCAACAAGAAAACTATACCACATATATACCCCAAATGGATCATTTGCTGGGTGTTATTGCTGATAGAACCGGGGTCGAAGGGTGGTATAGTTTTATTGTTGGGCTGCGCAAGCCGCCCAGAGGGTTTCAACATCGATCTTCGTGGCGCAGGGAGGCACACATGATTCCGCACGGATGCCAGGCCGTCGACGCCAAAGCCGCATGCGAGATCCTCGGCATCAGCTACAAGACGTGGCACAACACCGGCGGCGAAAGCCGCTACGGACTCACCCCGCTCAACCCCGGCCGTCGCAAGCCGCTTTACGAGCGCACCCACGTCGAAGCTGCGCGCGATGCTCAGCCGATCCCCTCCGCCGAGCCGCAACCGCCTCACCCCGACGACCTGCTAGACGACCTCGACATCGCCGAGACCCTCGGGGTCGCGTACGCGACCATCCGCAAAGACCGCGCAGACGGACGGCTGACCGGCTGGACGCAGGTCTACGGCGTGCACCACCTCACCCGAGCCGCCCTGGGTGACCAGATCGCTGCCCGCCCTGGCAAAGGCGTCGGTGGTGGCCGCCCCCGCAAAACCACCCCCGCCGACGAGGCACCGAGCACGAGTTGAGCGGCAGTCCGGCGCCCACCGGCTCACAGGCGCGGGTCGTCGACCAAGCGAAAGCCGTCCGCGTGCGTGTCCGACAGTGCGCGCACAGAGAACCGGCGGCCCGCCAGCTCCCCCATCGGCAGTCCTGCCTGCTCCGCGATCGCAGTGGCGGGCATCCGCAACGGTGCCTGCGCTGGGTGCCGTGATGTCACCAGCAGCGCCTGCTCCCCCACCGTCAACAGCACCAGGACCTCGTCCTCCGCCACCCGCAGATCCTTTCCCTGCGCCTCAACCCAGCGCTTGACCGTGGTGGGGGCCAGTTCCAGCTCAGCGGCGAGTCCACGCCAGGAGAACTCCCCCGGGAAACCATGCCGGGCAGCCGTGATCAACACCCGGCGACGCTCCTCCAGCGCTCCAAGCGCGGGCCCCAGCGCAGCGAACACCCTCCGGAACTCCGCCACCGACCCCGGCACATGCTCTCGCAGGCGGCCATGCCCAAGCTCGCGCAGCACCTCGCCGAGCTCACCGTCCTCCGCCAGTTGGCTCATCAGCCCCGAGGGGTCGTCGGCCTGCGCCGAGTATTCGACCGTGAACCTCCGGGCATCCCCTTCGGCCGCGTAGTCCGTGATGCGCATCGCTGTCTCCTTTCACGCTGTACCGTTTCGGTACACCCAGTGTGCCGAAACGGTACACCACGAGGAAGGGGGCCGCCAGCGACGCCGCACCTCCACAAGTCCGGGGACAACCCAGGGCAACCCCCTCGGGCTGACCGCCGCACACCGCATGCCTACGGCCTGCCGAGTACGCCGCAGGCCCTGACGTCCCGCCATAGACCCTGCCGCCGCCTCGCGCCCCGGGGTGCCACCTCGGCGACCGCGCTGACCGCCGTACGCCGCTGACCGCGCCCGGACCGTAGCCGGTTGCCCGCCGTACCTGGTCGCCGCAGCGCGAGCAGAGAGCGGCCGAGGCCGGACGGAACTGACCCGTCGAGACGGACCGTCACCGCCGCGCCCCCGGGCGGGGTCCCTGGCCGGGGCCGTGTTCCGATCAGTCAGCCTCGCAGGCACGGTCCTCCGCGCAACCGGGCTTTCGCTGCGCTCACCCCCGCCCCTCAAGATCTTTTGGCGCGCGTGATCGCCGTACCGGGTGACCGGCCCGAGCGCGCCAAAACATCTTGCTGGACGGGGGCCGCCCGGTTGCGCTCCGTCCCTTCCGCCTGCGTGTCCGCCTTCACCGGAACACTCCACCCCCGGCCAGGGGGACCGCACGGAAGGAACCCGCCATGACGCTCCGCCTCGACCTCCGCCCCTCCAGCACCGACCTGACCGCCTGCACCCGCTGCGGCAACCCGATCACCCGCGCCGAGGCGGCGATCTCCTTCCCCAACCGCACCTGCATCTGCGGGCGCTGCGTGGCCGCCGAGGTGGCCAGGCTCGCCCAGGCCGCACAGGTCGAGGCCTTCTCCGAGGCGGTCGACGCTGATCGGCTCGCGAACGTCGCCGACCGGCCCCTGCCCCGGATCTGACCCGCCCCCCGCGGGGGCGGGGATCCGCCCCCGCGAGAACTCCCTGCCCCCAAGGGCCCGCGCCGGCACGTCCTGGCGCATCCCCGCCACCCCTGCTCGTCAGCTCCAGCCGAGCTGCCCATCCCACAGCTCGACCCAACCCAACACCAGAGGAGAAGTCCCATGCTGCCCGAGGTCCAGGCCCTATCTCACCGCCATCGACTCTTCCGACCACTACAGCGAAAACGCGGCCGTTCACGACCGTTACCCCGTCCCCGAATGGGACTACACCATGACGCCGCAGGAGGTCGCGGCCTACTTCGAGGCCGAAGAGAAGCACACCGGGGTCGAGGATCCGGCGGACAGCCGTTGGCGCTGAGAAGGATCAAGACGCGCTCTGGACTGAAAGATCCTCACTTGTAACACGTC
>JABFVJ010000176.1 GCA_013362835.1 Nonomuraea sp.
GGGTGTTGCTGACCGTGGCCTTCGACAAGCTGCCGACCGACTTCCCCTACACGTTGCTGGTGCCCCAGGACATCACCGAGCAGGTGCTGCTGGACCGGCTGCGCGCCGCGGGCGGCACGGTGCACCGCCCGTACGAGATCATCGCCGTCGAGCAGGACGCCACGGGGGTCACCGCCACGACCGCCGAAGGCCGGGCGATCCGCGCCTCCTACGTCGTCGGCGCGGACGGCATGCACAGCACCGTGCGCGAGCACACCGGGATCTCCTTCACCGGCGACACCTACGCCCAGTCGTTCGTGCTCGCCGACGTACGCCTGAACCGGGCGGGGGCCGAGGACGAGGTCAGCCTGTACTTCGACCCGGCGGGCGTCACCGTGCTCGCCCCGCTGCCCGGCGGCCGGCACCGGATCGTGGCGACGGTCGACGAGGCGCCCGAACGCCCGGACCGGGCCGCCGTGCAGGCGCTGCTCGACGCCCGCGGGCCGCGCAGCAGCCCGGCCGAGGTCACCGAGCTGGTGTGGAGCTCCCGCTTCCGCGTCCACCACCGGCTGGCCGACCACTACCGCGCGGGCCGGATCTTCCTGGCCGGCGACGCCGCGCACGTGCACAGCCCGGCGGGTGGCCAGGGCATGAACACCGGCATCCAGGACGCGCTGAACCTGGCGGACAAGCTCACCGCGGTGCTGCGCGACGGCGCCCCTGAGACGACGTTGGACGCGTACGAGGCCGAGCGGCGTCCGATCGCCGAGGAGGTGGTGGCCTTCACCCACAAGATGACGAAGATCGCGACCGTGGGCAGCGGCCCCCTGCGCTCCCTGCGCAACACGGCCCTGCGCGCCCTCGACTGGATCCCCGCGGTGCACCGCACGATGGCGATGAACCTGTCGGAACTGGCCACCGCCGACCGCCCCTGACCCGCCGCCGGCGCGTCAGACCTGGACGCGGCTCTCCACGGCGCTCACGATCTCGGCGATGGCCTCCTCGACGGGCACGCCGTTCTTCTGCTCGCCGTTGCGGTAGCGGAAGGACACCGCGCCGTTGGCGATGTCGTCGTCACCGGCCAGCAGCATGAACGGCACCTTGGCCTTCTGCGCGTTGCGGATCTTCTTCTGCATGCGGTCGTCGGCCGCGTCGACCTCGACCCTGATCCCGCGCTCGCCCAGCCGCTTGGCGACGTCGTGGAGGTAGGGGGCGTGGGCGTCGGCGATCGGGATGCCGACCACCTGCACCGGGGCGAGCCAGGGCGGGAACGCACCCGCGTAGTGCTCGGTGAGCACCCCGAGGAACCGCTCGACCGAGCCGAACAGCGCCCGGTGGATCATCACCGGCGTCTGCCGGGAGCCGTCGGCCGCCTGATACTCCAGGCCGAAGCGCTTGGGCTGGTTGAGGTCGAGCTGGATGGTGGACAGCTGCCAGGTGCGGCCGATCGCGTCTTTGGCCTGCACGGAGATCTTCGGCCCGTAGAAGGCCGCGCCGCCGGGGTCGGCCACCAGGTGCAGCCCCGACTCGGTGGCGACCTGGCGCAACGCCTCGGTCGCCTCCTCCCACTCGGCCGGGTCGCCGATGAACTTCTCGGAGTCGTCGCGGGTGGACAGCTCGAGGTAGAAGTCGGCCAGGCCGAAGTCGCGCAGCACGCTGAGCACGAACCTCAGCAGCGACTTGATCTCGTCGGCCATCTGCTCGCGGGTGGTGTAGATGTGGGCGTCGTCCTGCGTCATGCCGCGCACCCGGGTCAGGCCGTGGACCACGCCCGACTTCTCGTAGCGGTAGACCGAGCCGAACTCGCACAGCCGCAGCGGCAGCTCGCGGTAGGAGCGCCCGCGCGCCCTGAAGATCAGGTTGTGCATCGGGCAGTTCATCGGCTTGACGCGGTATTCGACGCCCTCCAGCTCGAAGGCCGGGAACATGTCGTCGGCGTACCAGGGGAGGTGGCCGGACGTCTCGAACAGCGACGACTTGGTGATGTGCGGGGTGTTGACGAACTCGTAGCCGGCCTCCGCCTGCCGCCTGCGCATGTAGTCTTCCATCTCCTTGCGGATGATCCCGCCCTTGGGATGGAAGAGTGGCAGGCCGCTGCCCAGCTCCGGCGGGAAGCTGAACAGGTCGAGCTCGGCGCCGAGCCTGCGGTGGTCGCGCTTCTCGGCCTCCTCCAGCAGCTTGAGGTATTCGTCCTGCTTGTCGCGGGACTCCCAGGCGGTGCCGTAGATGCGCTGGAGCTGCGGGTTCTTCTCGGTGCCGCGCCAGTAGGCGCCGCCGGAGCGCATGAGCTTGAACGCCGGGATCGACCGGGTGGAGGGCACGTGGGGCCCCCGGCACAGGTCCTTCCAGCACAGCTCGCCGCTCTTGGCGTCGAGGTTGTCGTAGATGGTCAGCTGCCCGGCGCCGACCTCGACCGACTCCTCGTCGGCCGCGCCGCCCTTGAGCCCGATCAGCTCCAGCTTGTAGGGCTCGCCCGCCAGCTCCTCGCGCGCCTCCTCGTCGGAGACCGGCCGGCGGGAGAACAGCTGCCCCTGCTTGACGATCTCCCGCATGCGCTTCTCGACGCGCTTGAGGTCGTCGGGGTTGAACGCCTGCTCGACGTCGAAGTCGTAGTAGAAGCCGTTTTCCACGGGCGGGCCGATGCCCAGCTTGGCCTCGGGGAACAGCTCCTGCACCGCCTGCGCCATGACGTGGGCGGTGGAGTGGCGGACGATGGCCCTGCCGTCCTCGCTGGAGATCTCGATCGGCTCGACCACGTCGTCGCCGGCCAGCGGGTGGGCGAGGTCGCGCGGCTCGCCGTTGACGCGGGCGGCGATGACCGTGCGGCCGTCGGCCTGGAGCGCCTCACCGGCCGTCGTGCCGGCCGCGACCACACGCTCGGCTCCGGCGAGGGTGATGCGTAGCTCGGCTGACACGGTGTCTCCCTTGGATCGCGCTCGATGCCCGGCACCGAGGCTGGTTCGATGGTGAACACCGATGCTATCGCGGGTGAAACCCCAGCCTTGTCAGGTCCTGCCGGGTCCCGTGGAAGACGTTCCGGTCGAGCGGGCTGTTGGCATATTGGTGAATGGTCCAGTCCTGCCACGGGCGCGGCACCAGCGGCTCGCCGCGCGACCGCTCCGGGCAGGCGATCCACAGGGGGTATTCGGCGAGGCCCGCGCAGTTGCCCGCGCGGGCGAAGGAGTTGAACGTGTAGATGAACGGCCGCAGGCCCGCGTGCCGCTCGATGTGGTGACACCAGCGGCGCGCGTACCTGGCGACCTGCTCGGGCCGGCAGCCGTCGCCGGACTCCAGGTCGAGGGCCACCAGGTCGCCGCGGCGCAGGCCGCCCGCCGCCCTGATCACGGCCAGGAAGTGGCGGGCGTGCTCGATCGGGTCGCCCTTGGGCCTGGCGAAGTGGTACGCGCCGCAGACCAGCCAGCTCTCCCGCATGCCGGACCAGTTGCGGGTGAACCACTTGTCGGTCCAGTCGCCGCCTTCGGTCGCCTTGGCGAAGCCGAAGGAGATGCCGGCCTCGGCGTGGCCCGCCCAGTTGACCGAGCCCTGCCAGTTGGAGACGTCGATGCCATGCAGCAAGCGCTTCACCTTGCCGGAGTTTATTGAGATGTCCCCCTATGAACCCTTCGACGCGCCGATGAGGAGCTCGCGGGTACGTTCGCGGTTGCCGAAGATCGAGCCGACGAAGTCGGTCACCCCCGCCTGACGCAGCTCCTCGATCTGGGCGCGCACGGAGTCCTCGTCGCCGACGATCGCCACGTCGCCGGGGCCGGCCGCGCCCTCCCTGTCGAGCATGGCGCGGTAGGAGGGGAGGGTGCCGTACACGGCGAAGATCTCGTTGGCGCGGTCGACGGCGGCGGCGGGGTCGTCGGTGACGCAGACGGGCAGCGCGCAGACGATGCGCGGCGCCTCGCGGCCGGCCTCGGCCGCGGCGGCGGTGATGGTCGGGGTCACGTGGCCGGCGACCGTCTTCGGGCCGGTCATCCACAGGACGGTGCCGTCGGCGACCGTGCCCGCGAGCTTGAGCATGCGCGGGCCGAGCGCGGCGACGAGCACCGGGAAGCCCGCCCCTGGCGTGGTGAGCCTGAGGTCGGCCTTGAGCGTCTCGCCCGCGACCTTGACCTGCTCGCCGCGGCTCGCGGGGAGCAGGATGTCGAGGTATTCCTTCATGTGCCGGTAGGGGCGCTCGAAGCTGTAGCCGAACATGTGCTCGATGACGACCTGGTGGGACAGGCCGATGCCGAGCACGAGGCGGCCGCCGAGCGCGGCGTTGGCGGTCATCGCCTGCTGGGCGAGCGCCGCCGGGTGGCGTGGGTAGGTGGGCACGACGGAGGTGCCGAGCTCGATGCCGGGCGTCTGGGCGCCGGCCACGGCCAGGGCGGTGAGGGCGTCGAGGCTGAAGATGTGGGACAGCCAGGCGGAGCTGAAGCCGTCGTCGGCGGCCTGCGCGATCTCGTCGCGGAGCGCGCCGATCGGGTCGGACCCTTGCCGTTCATTCAGGAAATATCCGAAACGCATGGAAACAGAACTCCATTCTGGAGGCGGTCGCGCCTGTATCTTCCCACGGCGCCGGGCGGCGCTCACCCGTCCGAAGGGGGCGGATTTGTAAAGTGGGCTCATGACGCACGATCGCGCAGGACAGCCCGCTCAGCCCGCCGACCTGGTCGACGTCGCCCGGCTGGTGACCTCCTACTACGCCCTGCATCCCGACCCCGGCGAGGTGGCGCAGCGGGTCGCGTTCGGCACGTCGGGACACCGGGGGTCGTCGCTGAACACGGCCTTCAACGAGGACCACATCCTCGCCACGAGCCAGGCCATCTGCGAGTACCGCGCCGCGCAGGGCACCGACGGGCCGCTGTTCCTCGGCATCGACACGCACGCGCTGTCGGAGCCCGCGCGGGTGTCGGCGCTGGAGGTGTTCGCGGCCAACGGGGTCGAGGTGCTGATCGACTCGCGCGACGGCTACACGCCGACGCCCGCCGTCTCGCACGCGATCCTGCGCCACAACCGGGGCCGTACGTCGGGACCGGCCGACGGGGTCGTGGTCACGCCGTCGCACAACCCGCCGTCCGACGGCGGGTTCAAGTACAACCCGCCGCACGGCGGCCCGGCCGGCACCGAGGCCACCTCCTGGATCCAGGACCGCGCCAACCGGCTGCTCGGTGACGGCATGAAGAACGTCTCGCGGGTCCCCTACGCCAAGGCGCTCGGCATGGCGGGCCGCTACGACTTCCTCGGCACGTACGTCGACGACCTGCCGTCGGTCGTGGACCTCGACGCGATCAGGGCGGCCGGGGTGCGCATCGGGGCCGACCCGCTGGGCGGGGCGAGCGTGGCCTACTGGGGCGAGATCGCCGACCGGCACCGGCTCGACCTGGCCGTGGTCAACCCGCTGGTCGATCCCACGTGGCGGTTCATGACGCTCGACTGGGACGGCAAGATCCGCATGGACTGCTCCTCGCCGTACGCGATGGCCTCCCTGATCGCCCAGCGCGACCGGTACGACCTCGCCACCGGCAACGACGCCGACGCCGACCGCCACGGGATCGTCACCCCCGACGGCCTGATGAACCCCAACCACTACCTGGCCGTGGCCATCTCCTACCTGTACTCCCACCGCGACGACTGGCCCACCGACGCCGGGGTCGGCAAGACCATGGTGAGCAGCGGCGTCATCGACCGGGTCGCCGGCTCGCTGGGGCGGCGGCTGTACGAGGTGCCGGTCGGGTTCAAGTGGTTCGTCCCGGGGCTGCTCGACGGGTCGCTCGGGTTCGGCGGCGAGGAGAGCGCGGGCGCGTCCTTCCTGCGGCGCGACGGGTCGCCCTGGTCCACCGACAAGGACGGTCTCATCCTCGCCCTGCTGGCCTCGGAGATCCTGGCCGTCACGGGCAGGTCGCCCAGCGTGCACTACCGGGAGCTGGTCGAGCGGTTCGGCGAGCCCGCCTACGCCCGTGTCGACGCGCCCGCGACGCGGGAGGAGAAGGCGGTGCTGGGCAGGCTGTCGGCCGATCAGGTGACGGCGTCGTCGCTGGCGGGCGAGCCGATCACGGCGGTGCAGACGTCGGCGCCGGGGAACGGGGCCGCGCTCGGCGGGGTGAAGGTCTCGACGGACAACGCCTGGTTCGCCGCCCGGCCGTCGGGCACCGAGGACGTCTACAAGATCTACGCCGAGTCCTTCAAAGGGCCCGACCACCTGGCCAAGGTGCAGGAGGAGGCCCGCTCCCTGGTGTCGGCCGCCCTGAGCGCCTGAGCGCCTGAGCGGTCCCGCGCCGGGCGGCCGGTGCGGGTCAGGTGAGTTCTGGAGCCGGGGCGGTGGGCATGCCGGTGCGGCCGAGGTCGGCGTGGCGGCCCGCCTCGACGCCGTCGCGGTAGCCGGTGCCGCTCGTCGTGGGCACCGACAGCCGGATGCGGGGATAACGGGCCGCGACGGCGAGGTCCACCTCGGCGCGGCGGTCGGCGAGCACCAGCGCCGTGCCCGCCGCGCGGCTCCCCGCCTCGGCCTCGGCCCGTGACTCGGCCTCGCGCAGCAGCCGGTACACCTCGTCGGTGAACCCCAGCAGCCACGACCGCCGGTAGGCGCGCGCCGTGGCGAGCTCGCCGGGCGGGCGTACGCGGGCCAGGCCGGAGGCCATCTGCAGCAGCAGCGACGTGGCCAGCAGGTCGGCACGTTCCAGGTCGGCGGCGAAGCCGAACACGTGCACCCGGTGGCCGCCGTCGCCGCGCCCGATCAGCAGCGGACGGCAGCGTACGGCCTGGGCGACCAGGCTCACCAGGCGGGCCTTCTCCCCGGCCCACGGGGGCGGCAGGGTGACGACGCGGTCGCCGGGGGTCTGGCGGGAGCCGGCCGGCGGGAGCGCGTCGATGCCGTACTTGGCCATGAGCGACGAGGCCGCCGCCATGAACGTGGCCCGTTCGTGCTCGTTGTCCGTGCGTTCGGCCTTGGCCAGGAGTTTCCTGACGCGGTCGAGCGTGCGCTCCCGCAAAGACGTGCTCCCCTTACTTGGCCAGCACCCGCCCGTCGTCGGCGATGGCCGGGAAGGCGCCGGTGTCGACGATGCCGTGCTGCTGGTACAGCGCCTCGATCAGGGCGTGCGCCTGCGGCTCCAGCTTCCACAGGGCACGATACTCGCGCGCCGTGCCCAGCGGGACGCCGACCTCCTGGGCGATGTCCACCGTACGCGGGACGATGCCCTTGGCGATCTTCCGGTCCCAGTACTCGCGGGCGGCCCTGATCTGGGCGGCGCGCTGGGCGGTGTCGACGACCTGCGGGGTGGCGTCGAGCACGACGTCCTCGTCCTCGTCCTCGACGAGCTCCACCAGCGCGGGCGGCAGCGCCGGGCGGGCGGGCACGGGGTGGTGGTCGGCCTCGGGCTCCCACGGCACGCGCGGGTCGGCGTCGATGAGCGCGGTCGTGTTGTACAGGGCGGCGATCTGGGCGAGCAGCGCCTCCTGCCGGGACTGGTCGACGGCCAGGCCGGTGTGCTCGACGGCCTGGTCCATGGCCTTGTCGAGCTTGGCCAGCGCGGCGCGCATCTTGCGCTCGGACGCGCCGCCGTCGCGCAGCGCCTTGGCCCGCTTGGCGGCCAGGGCGACGCGGGTGAGCCTGCGGTGGGCGTCGACCTCGGAGGCGGTACGGTCGCTGACCTCGGCGATGCCGAGGCGTACCAGCAGGCGTTCGGGGGTCAGGCGCCAGTTGATCCGGCCGGTGCCGCGGATGCGGTGGCGTTCGATGGCCATGCCGCGTTCCCACAGCCAGGCGGCGACCAGCGGGGCGGCGAGGCGGAAGACGGCCTCGGGCAGGCTGCGCGCGTCCATGCTGGACAGGACGGCGGTCAGGCAGGTCAGCGCCCACACCGCGATGCCGTCGATGCCGGCCGAGAAGTTCTCGCGCATGTTGCGGCGGGCGCGTACGGCCGAGGTGATGATCGCGACCTCGATGAAGGCGAACAGCAGCAGCCGGAGCGGTCCATCGAGGCCCAGCACGTCGCCCGAGAAGCGCCACATGCCCTGCGCGGACACGCCGGTCGCGATGGAGGCGGCGACGATGGTGAGCACGTCCTCGATGGGACGCGGGGCGACGTAACGGGCGAACAGCCAGACGCTTGCCCGCCAGGCGATCCTGAGCACCAAGAACGCCAGCACGAGCCCGGCCAGGCCCAGCAGGGCGATGACGGCGGTGGCGAACGGCTTCTCGGCGACGAAGGCTGCTATTTCCTCAAATGTCGGCATCAGTCACTATCCGCGAGGCTCAACTCCAGCTTGTCTACCCGCGAGATCATCGCAGACTGTCAGCCCCTTGTACGCCAAACGCCACCGATTTCCCCTGTCTCCCACCGGTTCCTGTGGCACACGCCGTAACGGAAGGGGGTTGTGGCTGGTTCGCGGCACCGGGAGCGGCGCACAATGAGGCGGAAGGAGGGGATTGTGAGCAAACGATCTCGCCGCCGCCGCGCGCTGACCAGCGGTGCTCCGGCCCCGAAACCGGGCTACGGCCCCGGTGAGCCGCACGGCCCCGACGACTCGGGCGATCCCCCGAAGGGCGAGGACG
>JABFVJ010000271.1 GCA_013362835.1 Nonomuraea sp.
GAGAGTACGCTCGGCAGGTTTCCCCGAGGAGGATTTCACCCCGTTCCCCGAGGAGGACCGGATGACCGTACGCGTGGAGCGCGAGGGGCCCGTCACCACCGTGGTGATCAGCAGGCCGGAGACGCGCAACGCGGTGGACAGGAAGACGGCCGACGCGCTGAGCGACGCGTTCGGCGAGTTCGAGCGCTCCGACGCGGCCGTGGCGGTGTTGTGGGGCGAGGGCGGCACGTTCTGCTCCGGGGCCGACCTCAAGGCGCTCGACAACCACGTCGGCGAGGACGGCGACGGGCCCATGGGGCCGACCCGGCTGCGTCTGTCCAAACCGGTCATCGCCGCCGTCGCCGGGCACGCCGTGGCGGGCGGGCTGGAGCTCGCCCTCTGGTGCGACCTGCGGGTGGCCGAGGAGGACGCGGTGTTCGGCGTGTTCTGCCGCCGCTGGGGCGTGCCTCTGATCGACGGCGGCACCGTACGGCTGCCCCGGCTCATCGGCGCCTCCCGCGCCATGGACCTGATCCTCACCGGCCGCCCGGTGCCCGCGCCCGAAGCCCACGAAATGGGCCTGGCCAACCGCTTGGTCCCACCCGGCACCGCCCGGCGGCACGCCGAGGAACTGGCACGGGAGATCGCCGCATTCCCCCAGACCTGCCTCCGCGGCGACCGGATGTCCCTTCTGGAACAGGACGGACTCCCCGAAGCGGAGGCCATGCGCAACGAACTACGCCACGGCCTCGTCTCCCTCCCGGAGGCGGTGGCCTCCCGCTTCACCGCCGGCGCCGGCCGCCACGGCACCTTCGCCGACCTGTGACCCCGCGAAGGGGGGTTGCGAGGTCCACGGAGTCGGTCATGCGCGGGCTCGCGTCACGGCGGCGCGCCGGTGAAGGGTCAGATGCCGTTTCCTGGAAGGCCATCAGCCGGAGTACGGCGGGTGGCCTGACCGGGCGAAGCCGTAAAGAACGAAAGACCAGACCAGGCGCAGCCGTAAAGAACGAAAAACCAGATCAGGCGCAGCCCTACAGAACGACGAACCAGATCAGGCGAGAACGGGAAAGTTGGCGCGAATGACGCCGCCCGGGTCGCGGGAGAGCTTCAGAGCGCGCAGGCGGGACAGCGTGGCGGGGGAGAACGCGGCGGACGCGTGCTCCCCGCCGTGCAGCATCGTGTACGGCCTGCGCCCGCTCCCGTACGGCGCCAGCGACTTCGCGAACGTCTCCAGCCGCTGCGACACCTCCTCAGAAGCCGCCCCCAGCCCATGGACGAGGTACGGCTCCGTCAGCCGCTCCACCGCGCCGCCCCCCTCCACCGGCCTGGCCAGCGCGCCACCGAGGTGCCGGACCTGCACCGCGATCAGCGGCTCGACCGGCTCGCCCAGCAGCAGCCCGGCGACCTCGTCGCCGAGGCCGGTCAGCAGCTCCGTGTGACCGGCTCCCGGGGTCGGGTCGGCCGGCTCGTCGCAGATCGTCCCCAGCTCGGCCACCGGGAGCAGCCCCCTGGTGTCGCTGATCGCCCCGCCGATCTCCTCGAACGGCCGCAGCAGCGCCCCCGGCTCGGCCCCCAGGAAGGTGCAGTCGATCATGACGAACCCGGGCCCGCCGGGCGGGGCGAACAACTGCAGCCACACGGTCAGCTCGTCGGGCGCGGCCGCGGTGACCTCGCGGAAGGCACGCATGACCCGCGCCGCCCTGTCCGCCGGCCAGATGACCCGCCCGCCGTACAGGAACGGCGCCGGGTGCAGGCCGAACTCGACGGCCGTCACGATCGCGAAGTCGCCGCCCCCGCCCCGCAACGCCCAGAACAGGTCGGCGTCGCTGTCGGCGGTCACCCTGATGTGCTCGCCCCCGGCGTCCACGGCGTCGAAGGCGCGTACGCTGTCGGCGGCGAAGCCGTATTTCCTGCTGAACCAGCTCAGACCGCCGCCAAGGGTGTATCCGGTCACGCTCACCACCGGCGCGCTGCCCGCGAGACCGGTCAGCCCGAGCGGGCTCGCGGCGGCCAGCACCTCACCCCACTTCACGCCCGCGCCGACGCGCGCCACCCCGTCCGTGATCTCCACCCCGCCGAGCCGCCCGGTACGCAGCAGGATCGTGCCCTCGGTGTCGCCCGAGGCGCCGTGGCCGCTCGGCTGCGCGGTCACCGCCAGGCCGTGGCGGCGGGCGTAGCCGACCACGGCCGCCACGTCGCCGGCGTCGGCCGCCTCCACCACCGCGCGCACCGGCTGGTCGACCGCGAGGCTCCACGGTCTGCGCGCCTCGTCGAACCCCTCGTCGCCCGGCAGCAGCACGGGACCGTTCGTGATGTTCCTCAGCTCGTTCATGCGATCAAGGATGCATCACCCGCGTCGCGCGTGCGGGGGGCGGCGGGTTCAGGCTGGTTGTCGGGGGCGCCGCGTATCGTGACCTTATGCCTGACATCGAGGTCGCCGGGCGCGGCGTGCGCATCACCAGCCCCGACAAGGTGGTCTTCCCGCGGTCCGGTCACACCAAGCTCGACCTGATCCGGTTCTACCAGTCGGTGGGGGAGGCGGCGCTGCGCGGGGTGCACGGGCGGCCCATGGTGCTCAAGAGGTTCGTGCACGGCATCGAGCAGGAGGCGTTCTTCCAGAAGCGCGCGCCGGCCAAGCGGCCCGACTGGATCGAGGTGGCCGAGTTGCGCTACCGGTCGGGGTTGAGCGCGGAAGAGGTGGTGTGCACCGATCTGGCGCAGTTGCTCTGGGTGGTCAACCTCGGGTGCGTCGATCTCAACCCCCATCCGGTGCGCGCCGACGATCTCTCCAGGCCCGACGAGCTGCGCATCGACCTCGATCCCGTCCCCGGCGTCCCGTGGGGCGACGTGCTGGCGACCGCGCAGGTGGCGCGGGAGGTGCTGGGTGATCACGGGCTGGTCGCCTGGCCGAAGACGTCCGGGTCGCGCGGGTTCCATGTGTACGCCCGGATCGAGCGGAGATGGCCGTTCGCGCAGGTGCGCAAGGCGGCCGAGACCGTGGCGCGCGAGGTCGAGCGGCGATCCCCCGACCTCGCGACCAGCCGGTGGTGGAAGGAGGAGCGCCACGGCGTGTTCGTCGACTTCAACCAGAACGCCTACGACCGCACGGTCGCCTCCGCCTACTCCGTGCGCGCCGTGCCCGACGCGCGGGTGTCCACGCCGCTCACCTGGGACGAGGTGCCCGGGTGCCGGCCCGAGACGTTCACCGTCGACAGCGTGCCGAAGCGGCTGGCGGAGGTGGGCGACCCGTGGGAGGACATGGACCTGCACGCGGGCTCGCTCGACGGGCTGCTGGAGCTGGCCGAGGAGCTCGGGCCCGCGCCGAAGCCGCCCAAGGGCAGCGGGCGCAGGCAGCAGACCATGCCGGTCATCGAGATCGCCAGGGCGCAGCACAAGGACGAGGCGATGGCCGGGCTGGAGCGGTGGAAGGCCCGCCATCCCGAGGTCGCGGCCCTGCTGGAGCCCGCCGACGTGCTGGTCGACGGGATGCGGGGGCGCAGCAGCGTGTGGTACCGGATCCGCGTCAACCTCCAGCACGTGCCGGAGGCGGAGCGTCCCGCCCAGGAGCCGCTGGAGGTCGACTACGACCCCTGGCAGGGCGCGACGGGCCCCTCCTGACGCCGGAAGAGCGCGGCCGGGCGCCGTAAGAACACCACGCCTGCGCCGGGAAGGCGCGGCCGGGCGCCGGAAGGACACCACGCCGGCGTCGGGAGGGGCGGGCGGGTCAGCGGCCGGAGACGAGGTTGCCGAGGCGGGCGTACAGGGACGTGGTGGTGCCGCGGTCGTTCTCGTGGCGGTCGGCGGCGCGGAACAGCGCGTAGATGAGCTGCACGCCGGCCCACCGCAGCGGCTCCGGCTCCCACTGCCGCACCTGCCGCCCCACCCACGGCAGCGCCGTCAGCTCGGTGTCGCGCCGCAGCACCAGGTCGCGCAGCGTACGCCCGGCCAGGTTCGTCGTGGTGACGCCGCTGCCGACGTATCCGCCGGCCCAGCCGAGGCCGCTCGCGTGGTCGAGGTGCACGGTCGAGCACCAGTCGCGCGGCACGCCGAGCACGCCGCACCACGAGTGCTGGATCCGCGCGTCGGCCGCCGCGGGGAAGAGCCTGACGAGCATCCGCCACAGCAGCGCGACCGTCCGCGCCTGCGTGGCCCCCCGGTCGTCGGTACGCGACCCGAACCGGTACGGCACCCCCCGCCCGCCGATCGCGATCCGGTCGTCGGCCGTGCGCTGGGCGTAGACGTAGGCGTGGGCCTGGTCGCCGAGCAGTTCGTTGCCGGCCCAGCCGATGTGCTTCCACACCTCGGCGGGCAGCGGCTCGGTGACGATCATGGAGCTGTTCATCGGCAGCCACTGCCGGTGCTGCCCGGCCAGCGAGGCGGTGAAGCCCTCGGTGGCGCGGATGACGTAGTCGGCGGAGACGACCCCGTACGGGGTGTGGGCCGACGCCTTGCCGCCCTCGCGCGGCCGGATCTCGGTCACCGTCGTGCCCTCGAAGACGTCCACGCCGAGCGCCGCGACGGCCGCGGCCAGCCCGATCGCGAGCTTGGCCGGCTGCACGCGGGCGCAGTGCGGCGAGTACGCCGCCTCCAGCGTGCCCGCCACCTGCAGCCGCTCGCGCTGCTCGTCGCGGTCCATCAGCCGCATGTCGTCGCGGCCGTAGCCCCAGGAGCGCAGGTCGGAGACCTCCTCGCGGAGCCGCCGCCGCTGGGCCGGGTTGGTCGCGACGTGGATCAGGCCGCCCTTGTGCACGTCGGCGTCGATGCCCTCGGCGCGGGTGACGTCGATGACCTCGTCCACCGCGCGGAACATGGCGTGCTGGAGGTCGATCATCGCCTGCCGGCCGCGCGCCTTGGCGTGCCGCTCGCGCGACCCGGCGAACTCGGCCGACAGCCAGCCGCCGTTGCGCCCGGACGCGCCGAACCCGGCGAACTCCTTCTCCAGGATCGCGATCCGCAGGTCGGGCTGGGCCTTCTTCAGGTAGTACGCCGTCCACAGGCCGGTGTAGCCGCCGCCGACGATCGCGACGTCGTACTCGCGGGAGCCGGGCAGCGGCGCGCGGCGGGCGGGCAGGCCGATCTGCCGGTACCAGAACGAGACGCCGCCGTTGGCGAAGTCGTCGGTGAGCGGGATGCCTGTCATGACTGTTCTGCCTCCACGGCCGCTGCTTCCCCCGATCCCGCTTCCCCGGACGCCTCGGCGGCGGACGGAGTCGGCGGGCTGATCACCCAGAGCACCTCGGCGGTCTCGTCGCCGTCGTTGACCACCCGATGGGGGATCGACGTGCGGTACTCCACGCTGTCGCCGGGCCCGAGCGCGTGCGCCGCGGCGCCGTCGGCGGGGCCGAGCCAGAGCGTGATCCTGCCGCGCAGCACGAGAAAGATCTCGTGGGAGTCGCCGTGGGTGTACGGCTCGTCGCCGGTGGAGGCGCCGGGGCCGAACTCACCGGCGTACATCTCCAGGGTGCGCAGCGGACGCTGGGAGATCAGGAACTTGCGGGTGCCGGGCGCGGTGGCGAGCTCGGGACGCTCGTCGCGGCGGACCACGCGGTGGGCGGGCTCGTCGTCCTCGTTGAACAGGTCGGCCACCGTGATGCCGAGCGCCGAGGCGATCCGGCGCAGCATGCCGATGCTCGCGCTGGTCTGGCCGCGTTCGAGCTGGCTGATGAAGCTCGGGCTCGCCTTGGCCTCGCCCGCGAGGGCGCGCACGGTCATGCCGCGCATGCCGCGATAGGCCCGGACGCGGGTCCCCAGGTCCGTCATCGAACCCCTCGATCGGTGAGGCTGAACAAGTTGTTCAGTGAAACGTATCGATGACGGAAAACCGCAGCAAGAGGGGGGTGCCTAACGAATCGGTAACCCGGGATCAGCCGCCCGTGGGGCGTTCGTAGCCCTCGTCGCCGCCGTAGACGCGCAGGTCGGGGTCGCGCTCGGGCTGGGTCGCCGGGCTGGTCGGCGAGGCGGTGTGCTCCTCGGCGAAGTCGTCGGAGGCCACCGGAGGCGGCGGGAACAGGTAGTCGTGCCAGGTGATCTCGCCCATGGGCTCGGCGTCGGTGACGAACGTGCCGGCGCGCTGGGCGGCGGCCGTCCTGCCGGGGTAGCGCACGGACAGGCACAGGCGGCGCAGGTGGCGGGCGTCGAGCCAGGTCCTGACCAGCTCCTCGGTGTCGAGGACCTGCGGGCCGCCGTACTCGACGACCCTGTCGACCGGGCCGCCGGCGAGCAGCGCGGCCAGGCGGGCGGCGACGTCGTTCACGTGCACGGGCTGCCAGGGCAGCGTGCGGTCGACCGGCAGCAGCGGCAGGCCGGCGAAGTCGCGCAGCAGCTTGTCGAGCCACTGGTGGTACTGGGTGGCGCGGACGACCGTCCAGCCGAGGCCGCTCTGCCTGATCAGCCGCTCGGCCTCCAGCTTGTGCCGGTAGGCCGGCGCGCGGTCCGCGCCGACGATCGAGGTCAGCAGCAGGTGCGCGGCTCCGGCCTCGCGGGCCGCCGCGACGAGCGTGCGGGTCCCGGCCAGGTCCACGTGCCCTCGTCCCTTGCGGCCGCTGGTGGCGAGGTGCGCGACGGCCTCGACGTCACGTACGGACTCCGCGACGCCGCTGCCCGCGGCCAGGTCGCCCCACACCCACTCGACGCCCCCGCGGCTCTCGTGCCGCGTACGGCTCAACGCTCGTACCTGATGGCCCGCCCTGAGCAGGACGGGCACCAGGGCCCTGCCGAGCGTGCCGGTGGCTCCCGTGACCAGTATGCGCATACCGGGTCCCCTACCCCCGCATTCCCTCGAAATGACAATGAATTTCGCGCCGGAGTCTGTGAGCGGCAGAGTGGGGTAGTGGCGCTCATATGGCTCGTATCGCAGCGGAATCCCTGATCGAACGGCTCGCCGAGTGGGGGGTCGACACCGTCTTCGGCCTGCCGGGCGACGGCATCAACGGCATCATGGAGGGGCTGCGCCGCCATCGCGACCGGGTGCGGTTCGTGCTGGTGCACCACGAGGAGGCGGCGGCCTTCATGGCCACCGGCTACGCCAAGGCCACCGGCCGCATCGGCGTGTGCCTGGCCACCTCGGGCCCCGGCGGCATCCACCTGCTCAACGGCCTGTACGACGCCAAGCTCGACCACGCGCCGGTCCTCGCCATCACGGGCATGCAGGAGACCGCCGTGCTCGGCACCGGCTACCAGCAGGAGGTCCACCTCGACAAGCTGTTCGCCGACGTGGCCGAGTACAACATGATGATCAGCAACCCGGCCCAGCTCCCGTCGCTGGTGGACCTGGCGATCAGAACGGCCTACGCGCGGCGCGGCGTCGCCCACCTCACGCTGCCCAACGACATCCAGGTGGCCGACGCGGGGGCGGACCCGTACAAGACGGTCGCGCCGGTGCGGACGCCGGAGACCGCGCCGCTGTACCTGCGGCCGTCCGGGCTGCCGCGCCAGGAGGACCTGGAGTGGGCGGCCGAGGTGCTCAACAACGCCGAACGGCCGGCCATGCTGGTCGGGCAGGGCGCGCTGCACGCCAGGCAGGAGGTGCTGGCGGTGGCCGAGGCGCTGGGGGCGCCGGTGGTCAAGACGCTGCCCGGCAAGGCGGTCGTCCCGGACGACTCGCCGTACACGACGGGCGGGATCGGGCTGCTCGGCACCAAGCCGAGCGAGGAGCTGATGGAGGAGGCCGACGTCCTGTTCATGGTCGGCACGAACTTCCCCTACTCGAAGTTCCTGCCGGAGCCGGGCAAGGCGCGGGTGGTGCAGTTCGAGGCTGAGCCGACCCGGGCGGGGGCGCGGGTGCCGACCGACGTACCGGTGGTGTGCGACGCCCAGGAGGGCCTGCGGGAGCTGCTGCCGCTGCTGACCCGCAGGAATGGGAACGGTCATCTCGCGAAATATCAGAAGATGATGGCGAAGTGGCGCTCGGACATGGACGCCCTGGAGAACCCGGACAGAGACCCCATCGCCCCCCAGTACGCCATGTCGGTCATCGACGACCTGGCCGCCGACGACGCCATCCTGACCTGCGACAGCGGCACGATCGCCACCTGGGCCGCCCGCCACTGGACGATCCGCGGCGACCGCCAGTTCTACCTGTCGGGCACGCTGGCCACCATGGCCCCCGGCCTGCCGTACGCCATCGCCATGCAGCACGCCTTCCCCGGCCGCCAGGTCATCGCCTACGTCGGCGACGGCGGCTTCGCGATGCTGATGGCCGAGTTCCTGACCGCCGCCCAGCACCGGCTGCCGGTCAAGGTCGTCATCAACAACAACAACTCGCTCGGCCAGATCCTGTGGGAGCAGATGGTGCTCGGCTACCCCGAGCACGGCGTGCGCTTCGCCCAGCCGGAGGCCGACTACTCGGTCTGGGCCAGGGCCTGCGGCGGGTTCGGCGCGAAGGTCACCAAGGCGGGCGACGTGGCCCCGGCCATCAGGCAGGCGCTGGCCCACGACGGCCCGGCCCTGGTCGACGTGGACGTGAACCCGAACGAGCCGCCCATGCCCGGCAAGGTCTCCTACGAGCAGGCCAAGAGCTTCGCCCAGGCGTTCCT
>JABFVJ010000080.1 GCA_013362835.1 Nonomuraea sp.
CGGCGGCTCCCGCGTCACGAAGGGATCGGCCGGTCTTGGCCAGGAAGACGTCGTCGAGCGTGGAGCGGTCGAGCGCGATCGAGCGCAGCCCGATGCCCTGCTCCTCCAGGGTGCGCAGCAGCGCGGGCAGGGTGTGCTCGCCGTCGTCGACGTAGACGCGCAGGGCGTCCTCGTCCACGCGGACCTCGCGGGCGAACGGCCTGAGCGCCTCGGCGGCCCGCCCGGCCTCCTCCAGCCTGAGCGTGACCACGTCGCCGGAGACCTCGCGCTTGAGCTCGCCGGGCGTGCCCTCGGCGACGATCCGGCCGTTGTCCACGATCACCAGCCGGTCGCAGAGCGCGTCGGCCTCGTCGAGGTAGTGGGTGCTGAGCAGCACGCTCGTGCCGGCCTCGCGGAGCTGCCTGATGCGGTCCCAGAGGTTCGCGCGGTTCTGCGGGTCGAGGCCCGTCGTGGGCTCGTCGAGGAAGAGCAGCGGCGGGGTGTGCACCAGGCCGAGCGCGATCGCCACCCGCCGCTTCTGGCCGCCCGAGAGCGTACGGCCCGGCCGGTCGGCCAGCTCGGCCAGGTCGAACCGTTCGAGCACGGCGGCCGTCGCCCCCTGCGGGTCGGCCACGCCGTGGACCCTGGCGGCCATCATGATCTGCGCGCGGGCGCTCGTCGTGTCCTCCACGCCGCCGGCCTGGCTGACGTAGCCGAGCTTGCGGCGGATGGCCTCGGGCTCCTTGAGCAGGTCGTGCCCGGCGATGACGGCGGTGCCCGAGTCGGGGGCGATCAGGGTGGCGAGCATGCGGATCGTCGTGGTCTTGCCGGCGCCGTTGGGGCCGAGCACGCCGAAGATCTCGCCCTTCTCCACGTCGAGGTCGACGCCGCGCACGGCCTCGACGGTCTGCGTTCCCTTGCGGCTTCTCGTGGTGAACGTCTTGCGTAAGTCGCGGGCCTCAATGATCATCGTTCTCCTCAGGGCAGTTCGTCGGCCTCGACCTGGCCGATCGCCTTCTCGGTCCAGTCGAGCTGGGCCTGGAGCATGGCCTGGGTCAGGCGGAGGTTCTCGTCAAGGTGCCTCGGGGCGCCGTAGCGCTGTTTGGTGCCGTAGGCGTGTTCGATGGTCTCGATCTGCAGCCGCAGTTGCCGCATCCTGCCACGGAGCGCGTCGAGAATCTCCTGTTTTTCCAGCCGGTTCATGAACGTCAGCGCCACCTGGAACGGGTCGATGATCGGCCTGACCTCCGACCAGGACGCCATCAGCAACCGGTGGAACTCGAAGCGGCCGCTCTCGGTCAGCTCGTAGACGACCTTGCCGCCCTTGCCCGCCTCGACGACCGCGAGCAGGCCCTCGTCGGCCATCTTGCTCAGGCCGTGATAGATCGAGCCGAACGCGACGTTGGCCCAGCCGTCGGCGCCCATCATCTCCAGCCTCCGGCGTACGCCGTAGCCGTTCATGGGGCCTTCGAGCAGGGAACCGAGGATCAGGATGCGCATGGACGACATGCGCTCAAGTTTGTATTCAAATTTGAGCAACTGTCAAGGTCATAAACTCGGCCGCATGACTGAACGACCAACCGCGCTGGTCACCGGCGCTTCCCGGGGCGTGGGCGAGGCCGTGGCGAGGGCGCTCGGCCCGACGCACCACGTCATCCTCGGCGGCAGGGACGAGCCCGCGCTCGCGAAGCTGGCCGCCGAGCTGCCCGACGCCCGGCCCTGGCCGGTCGAGCTGACCCGGGTCACCGAGGCCGACGTACGCGGCGTGGACCGGCTCGACCTGCTCGTCCACAGCGCGGGCATCGCCCTGCTCGGCAGGATCGCCGACCAGACCGCCGGCGACTGGCGCACGACCATGGAGGTGAACGTCGTCGCGGTCGCCGAGCTGACCCGGCTGCTGCTGCCCGCGCTCCGGCGCGCCCGCGGCCACGTCGTCTGCGTCAACTCCGGCTCCGGCCAGCGGGCCAACCCGCAGTGGGGCGCGTACGCGGCCAGCAAGTTCGCCCTGCGCGCCTTCGCCGACGCGCTGCGCCTGGAGGAGCCCGAGCTCAGGGTCACCACCGTCTACCCGGGCCGGGTGGCCACCGACATGCAGCGGAGCGTACGCGAGCAGGAGGGCGGCGACTTCGAGCCCGGCAAGTACCTGACGCCGGAGAGCGTCGCGCGGGCCCTGCTCGCCGCCGTCGAGGCCGGCCCCGACGCCCACCTCACCGAGCTGACCATCCGGCCGAGCGCGGGGCCGCTCACCTGAGGCGCTGAATGGTTCCATTCACTACAGTGGACCCATGCTTGAACCACTCGCGCAGACAGGACGAGATCCCCGCACCGGCGGCTACGTCAGAGACGCCTGGTCGGCCGAGGACATGGAGCTACGCGGGTGGTTCGCGGGCGAGGCCGCGCGCCGCGGGCTCGACCTGCGGGAAGACCGCAACGGCAACCTGTGGGCCTGGTGGGGCGACCCCTCGCGCCGCCCCGGCGTGGTGACCGGCAGCCACCTCGACTCGGTGCGGCAGGGCGGCGCCTACGACGGCCCGCTCGGCGTGGTCTCCGCCTTCGCCGCCCTCGACCTGCTGCGCGAGCGCGGCGTCACGCCCGGCAGGCCCGTCGGCGTCGCCTGCTTCACCGACGAGGAGGGCGCCAGGTTCGGGATGCCGTGCATGGGCTCCCGGCTGCTCACCGGCGCGCTCTCCCCGGAACGCGCCCTCGCCCTCACCGACGACGACGGCGACACCCTCGCCGACGTCATGTCGCGGGCCGGCCGCAAGCCGGAGGCGGTCGGACGCGACGCCGAGACCCTGGCCACCGTCGGCGTGTTCGTCGAGCTCCACGTCGAGCAGGGCCGCGCCCTCGTCCACGAGGGCCGGCCGGTGGGCGTGGCGAGCACGATCTGGCCCCACGGGCGGTGGCGGTTCGACTTCGCCGGCCGGGCCGACCACGCGGGCACCACCCGGCTCGCCGACCGCGACGACCCGATGTTGCCCTTCGCCCGCATGGTGCTGGCCGCCCGCGAGGCCGCCGACCGCCACGGCGTGGTCGCCACGGTCGGCAAGACCCGCGTCTCGCCCGGCAACGCCAACGCGATCCCCGGCCGGGTGTCGGCCTGGCTCGACGCGCGCGGGGCGAGCGAAAGCGCCGTCCGCGCCCTGGTCGAGGAGCTGTCCGCCGGAACGGCCGCCGACGGCGACGACGCGCGGATCGCCGCCGACGGCGAGGGCGCGCGGATCGTGGCGGACGGCGGGGGCGCGCGGATCGTGGCCGACGGCGAGCGCGTGCGCTTTTCCGTGCGCGAGGAGTCGTGGACGCCCGAGGTCGCCTTCGACACCGCCCTGAGAGACCGGCTGGCCCGCGTGGCGGGCGGCGACACGCCCGCGCCGATCCTGCCCACGGGAGCGGGCCACGACGCCGGAATCCTCGCCACAGCCGGGATCCCGAGCGCGATGTTGTTCGTACGCAACCCCACCGGCGTGTCCCATTCCCCCGAGGAGCACGCCGACCAGGCAGACTGCCATGCGGGAGTGGTGGCACTCGCGGACGTGCTGGAGGATCTGTGTCGCTGACCTACTGGTGCGAGCAGGCCTGGTTGCCCGACGGCGTCGCCGACGGCGTCCTCGTCGAGGTCGAAGGCGCCAAGATCGCCAGGATCGGCCGGGGCGAGCCCGGCTCGGCCGTACGCCTGGCGGGGCTGACCATCCCCGGCCTGGCCAACGCCCACTCCCACGCCTTCCACCGCGCGCTGCGCGGCACCACGCAGCGCGGCAAGGGCGACTTCTGGACCTGGCGCGACCAGATGTACGAGGTGGCCGACAGACTCGACCCCGGCACCTACCTCCAGCTCGCGCGGGCCGTCTACGCCGAGATGGCGCTCGCCGGGGTGACCTGCGTGGGCGAGTTCCACTACCTGCACCACCAGCCGGGCGGGCGGCCGTACGAGGACAGGAACGAGATGAGCCACGCGCTCGTCCAGGCCGCGCGCGAGGCCGGGCTGCGCATCGCGCTGCTCGACACCTGCTACATGTCCGGCGGCATCGGCGTGCCGCTGTCGGGCCCGCAGCTGCGCTTCAGCGACGGCGACGCCGAGCGCTGGGCGGCCAGGGCCGACGACCTCGCCGCCGCCTACGAGGGCCAGGCCGACGTGGAGATCGGGGCCGCCATCCACTCGGTGCGCGCGGTGCCGCCCGACCAGATGCCGGTGGTGGCCGAGTTCTCCCACCGGCACGCCGGGCCCCTGCACGTGCACGTCTCCGAGCAGCGCGCCGAGAACGCGGCCTGCGCCGAGATGTACGCAGCCACGCCCGTCCAGCTCCTGCACGAGCGCGGCGTGCTCGGCCCGCGCTCGACCGCCGTGCACGCCACCCACCTGACCGACTCCGACATCGAGCTGCTCGGCCAGTCGGGCACCTACATGTGCATGTGCCCCACCACCGAGCGCGACCTCGCCGACGGCGTCGGCCCGGCCCGCGCGGCGGCCGACCGGGGCACGCCGATCACGCTCGGCTCCGACAGCCACGCCGTGATCGACCTGTTCGAGGAGGCCCGCGCGGTCGAGCTGGACGAACGCCTGTCCAGCGAGCGCCGCGGCCACTGGAGCGCCGCCGACCTGCTCACCGCCGCCACGGGCGCCGGTCAGACCTCGCTCGGCTTCCCCGACGCGGGCCGGCTCATGCCCGGCGCGTGGGCCGACCTCGTGTCCGTACGCCTCGACTCGGTGCGTACGGCGGGCACCGGCGGGCTGGAGGCCGTGGTGTTCGCGGCCACGGCGGCCGACGTGCACTCGGTGATCTCGGGAGGGCGCAGGGTGGTCGCGGAGGGCCGCCACGAACTGGGCGACGTCGGATCCATGCTCGCCGAAGCGATAGGAAAAGTGCGATGACCACGCTGATCGACGGGATCGGGCTGCTCTACACGGGCGACCCCGAACGCGAGGAGATCACCGACGCGGCCCTGGTCGTCGAGGACGGCCTGGTGGCCTGGACGGGCCCCGCCGCCCAGGCGCCCGACGCCGACGAACGCGTGCACGTCGGCGGCAGGGCGGTGCTGCCGGGGTTCGTCGACAGCCACGCCCACCTGGTGTTCGCCGGTGACCGTACGGCCGAGTTCCAGGCCCGCATGTCGGGGCGGCCGTACACGGGAGGGGGCATCAGGACCACGGTCGCCGCCACCCGCGCCGCGACCGACGCCGACCTCGCCACCCACGCCCGCGCCCTGGTCGACGAGATGCTCGCCCAGGGCACCACCACCGTCGAGATCAAGAGCGGCTACGGGCTCTCCGTCGAGCACGAGCGCCGCTGCCTGGAGATCGCCACCACCCTCACCGACGAGACCACCTACCTCGGCGCGCACGTGGTGCCCGAGGGCGCCGACGCCGACGACTACGTACGCCTGGTTGCGGGCGAGATGCTCGACGCCTGCGCTCCCTACGCCAAATGGGTGGACGTCTTCTGCGAGCGCGGCGCGTTCGACGGCGACCAGACCAGGGAGATCCTGTCCGCCGGGCTCAAGGCCGGGCTGCAGGCCCGCGTGCACGCCAACCAGCTCACCGAGGGGCCCGGCGTCCGCATCGCCTGCGAGCTGGGCGCGGCCTCGGCCGACCACTGCACCCACCTGTCGGCGGCCGACGTCGACGCGCTCGCCTCCAGCGAGACGGTGGCGACGCTGCTGCCGGGGGCCGAGTTCTCGACGCGCTCGCCCTACCCCGACGCGCGGCGGCTGCTCGACGCGGGCGTCACGGTCGCGCTGGCCACCGACTGCAACCCGGGCTCGTCGTTCACCTCGTCGATGCCGTTCTGCGTGGCGCTGGCCGTGCGCGAGATGGGGATGACGCCGCTGGAGGCCGTGCGCGCGGCGACCTTCGGCGGGGCCCGCGCGCTGCGGCGCACGGACGTAGGGTGGTTGCGGCAGGGAACGCGCGCCGACCTGGTCGTGCTCGACGCCCCCTCCTACGTGCATCTGGCGTACCGACCCGGTGTTCCCCTCGTTCACCAGGTGTTTCAGGGCGGTCTCCTCCTTTAGGAGGACATCCAAGACCCTCCCTCGGGCGTAGCTGTTTAGGGAATCTTTGCTTCTGGCCGGACGTTGGCCGGATATAGAACGCAGCTGCGGAACGAGGTGCCTGGGGATGGCAAGGCCTACGGGGAGTCGCACGCAGGAGCAGCACGTCGCCGAGCGCGACCTGCTGGGGACGTATCTGGCCGAGATCGGCCGGGTCCCGCTGCTCACGGCGGAGGAAGAGGTGGAGCTCGCCAAGCGGATCGAGGCGGGCCTGTTCGCCGAGCAGCTTCTTGACAGCGGAGGCTCCGAGCCGCGGATCGGGGACGCGGCCGACGAGGAGCTGGAGCGCCTGGCCGTCTCGGGCCAGCGCGCGAAGGACGAGTTCATCCAGGCCAACCTGCGCCTGGTGGTGGCGGTGGCCAGGAAATACTCGGGGCGGGGCATGCCGCTCATCGACCTGGTCCAGGAGGGGAACCTGGGCCTGGTGCGGGCGGTGGAGAAGTTCGACTACCGGCGGGGCTACAAGTTCTCCACGTACGCGACGTGGTGGATCAGGCAGTCGGTGGGGCGGGCGATCCACGAGCAGGCCCGTCCGGTGCGGCTGCCCACGCACGCGGGCGAGCAGATGACGAGGCTGATGCGGGTCCGCCGTGACATGCTCGCCGAGTTCGACGCCGAGCCCACCGACGACGACCTCGCCGCGATTCTCGAGCTGCCGATCGAGCGGGTGCGCGAGCTGCGCCGCTGGGCGTCCGACCCGGTGTCGCTGCAGCTCGGCGTGGGCGACGAGGACGAGACCGAGCTCGGTGACATGATCGCCGACGAGACCTGGGCCGACCCCGAGCAGCAGGCCATCGACATCCTGGAGCGCGAGCGGCTCGACCAGTGGCTCACCGGCCTGGAGGTCGACACCAGCGAGATGCTGCGGTGGCGCTACGGGCTGGTCGACGGGCGCGAGCACACGCTGACCGAGGTGGGGGAGCGCTACGGCATCGGCCGCGACCGCGCCCGCCGCATCGAACGCGACGCCCTGGCCCGCCTCCGCCGCATGGCCAACGCCGCCGCCTGACAAACACTCCGCCACCGCACCGGGCGCCCGCTCAGACGCGGCGCCCGGCGCTGTGCGCGTCCGCTGTGATGCGCGTCCGGCGTGATGCGCGTCCGCTGTGATGCGGTACGCCTCCCCGCGCGCGGCGGGAGGGGCGCGCGCCCGGTCTACGCGGTGAGCACGCGGCGCAGGAACTCCTCGACCGCCGCCTCGGCGACCTTCGTGTCGCCGCCCCGCGCGACCAGCAGGGCGCTCTCGTTGACGGCGGCCAGCAGCATGTGGGCGTGCAGGTCGACGAACTCGGCCGGCACCGCGCCCGACGCCTGCAGGGCCGCCTTGAGCATGCCGAACGAATAACGCTCCTCCATCGCCCGCCACCGCTCCCACCCCAGCACCGCGGGCGCGTCGATGAGCACGATGCGCCGGATCACCGGGTCGCCCGCCAGCCTGATCCACGCCAGCGCGCCCGCCCGCAGCGCCGCCGCCGGATCGTCGATCCCGCGTACGGCCTGCGCGATCTTGACCCCGATGGCCGACTCCGTGGCCTCCAGCACCGCCTCGAACAGCGCGTCCTTGCCCGCGTAGTGGTGGTAGAGCGCCCCCCGGCTGAGCCCCGACTCCTGCAGCACGGTCTCGATCGAGGTGTCGTCGTAGCCCCGCTCGGCGAACAGCCGCGTCGCGATGCCGAGGACCTTGTCGCGAGTGGCCGCACCACGCTCCGCCTTGAGGTTCATGCCCCCACTGTAGACAAACCGACCATCAGTCGGTAATTTCATAGACCGACAGTCGGTCTGTAATCCAGAGGGGACGACCATGAACGGCATCGACTACGTGGACGTGGGCCAGGGCCCGGTCGCCCTGTTCGTCCACGGCGTGGGCACCAGCTCGTACCTGTGGCGCAACGTCATCGCCGAGCTGCGCGGCGAACGCAGGTGCGTGGCCATCGACCTGCCCCTGCACGGCGGCAGCGATTCGCGTGACGACCTGTCCATCCCCGCGCTCGCCGAGGCCGTCGAGGAGCTGTGCGCCGGGCTCGGCCTCGACCAGGTCGACCTCGTCGCCAACGACACCGGCGGCGCCGTCGCCCAGGTCTTCGCCGTACGGCACCGCGAGCGCCTGCGCAGCCTCACCCTCACCAACTGCGACGTGCACACCAACACCCCGCCCGAGGCGTTCAAGGACACGGTCGAGCTGGCCGTCAAGGGCGAGCTGGCCGCGCTCGTCGCCGTCGTGCTCGACCAGCCCGAGCTGCTGGCCCAGACCGCGCTCGGCGCCGGCTACGAACACGTCGAGAACCCGGCCGAGCTGGTCGACGCCTACCTGCGTCCGATCCTGGCCAAGCCCGGCGGCGGCGCGGCCTTCGAGCGCCTGCTCGCCTCCATCGACGCCGAGGACCTGGTCGCCATCGAGCCCAAGCTCACGGTGCTGACCGTGCCGACGCTGGTGGTGTGGGGCACCGGTGACGTGTTCTTCGACGTGAGCTGGGCCCGCTGGCTGCGCGACACGATCCCCGGCGTCAAGGAGGTCGTCGAGATCGAGGGCGGCCGGCTGTTCTTCCCCGACGAGCGGGCCGCCGAACTGGTGCCCCACCTGCGCCGTTTCTGGGAAAGATCGTAGGCTCGTCCCCATGTACGTCGAGACGCTGCGCAGCTATCCGGTCAAGTCGATGCTGGGCGAGGAGGTCGCCGAGACCGAGGTGACCGAGCGCGGGCTGACGGGAGACCGCGCGCGGGCCGTGCTCGACGTCGCGACGGGGAAGATCGCCAGCGCCAAGAACCCGAGGCTCTGGCGCGACCTGCTGACCGTCGAGGGCGCCCGCGCGCCCGGCGACGAGGAGCTGTCCAAGCTGCTCGGCCGCGAGGTCCGGCTGATCGACGTGCCGCCGGAGGGCGCGGAGCTGGAGCGTTCCGTGCCCGAGCGGGTGCTGGCCGAGGGGATCGAGGCGGAGGTGCCGTACACGGTCGGCACGCTCGGCGGGGCCTCGCCCGAGGGCACGTTCTTCGACTTCGCCCCCGTCCATCTGATCTCCACCTCCACGCTGGAGCGCATCGGCGCGCTCAGCCCGCGCGGGCACGTCGAGGCCCTCCGCTACCGGCCCAACCTGGTGATCAGGACCGAGGAGGAGGGCTTCGTGGACAACGACTGGGTGGGCCGCGAGCTGCGCGTCGGCGACGAGGTCGTGCTCCAGGTCATCGTGCCGAGCCCGCGCTGCTCGGTGCCGACGCTCGCGCACGGCGCGCTCGGCCGCGACATCGAGGCGCTGCGCGTCGTCGCCCGCCACAACCGCGTCCCGGTGATGGAGAGCGGGCTCCAGGCGTGCGCGGGCGTCTACGCGCGCGTGGTGCGCCCCGGCCGGATCGCCCAGGGCGACCCGGTCACACCAGCGGGCTGAGGTACGTGCCCAGGTCGTCGAGGATCTTGCCGGCGGCGGTGACGCCGATGCCGGTCATCCAGATCTCGTCGTCCACGTTCCACGCGTGGCCCGCCTTGACCGCGGCGAGGTTCTTCCACAGCGGGCCGCCGGTCACCGTGGCCTGCGACTTGGCGGCGGCCTCGCCGTAGGCGCTGTAGAAGACCGCGTCGGCGTCGGCCTTGGCGATGTTCTCCTGGCTCAGCTTGCCGAAGCGCTTGTCCTCCTGGTCGGCCAGCCGCTGCGCCTCGGGCCTCGGGATGCCGGCGTCGCCGACGACGATGCCGCTGAACGACTCGGGGCCGTACATGCGGATCTCGGTCGGCATGAAGCGCACGATGCTCACCGACAACTCGGCGAACTTCGCGCCCACCTCCTTGGCCCGCTTCTCGTACGCCGACAGCAGCCCCGCCGCCTGCTCCTTCTTGCCCAGGGCCTCGGCGTCCAGCAGGAAGTTCTCCTTCCAGGTGATGCCCACCTTCTCGGTGAACACGGTCGGCGCGATCTTGCTGAGCTTGTCGTAGAAGGCGGCCTGGCGGAACTTCGACCCGAGGATGAGGTCGGGCTTGAGCGCCATGATGGCCTCGATGTTGGGCTGCTGGAGCGTGCCGACGGCCTTGGTGGCCGACAGCGCCGGGCCGAGGTACTTCGGCCACGCCTGGTTCTCGCCCGCCTGCGCCGCGCCGACGGGGGAGAGGCCGAGCGAGACCATCGTGTCGAGCTTGTCGGTGTCGAGCACCACGACCCGCTTGGGGGTCATCGGCACCTTGGTCTCGCCCATGGCGTGCTTGACGGTCCGGGTGGGGCCCGCGTCCTCCGCGCCGTTCGAGGTGCCGCAGGCGGCGAGGGCGAGTACGGGCAGCAGGGCCAGAAGCCGGAGACGCATGAGGGATTCCTTGATCGATTAGGTAAGGCAACCCTAAGTATCTCATGGCCGCAATCGTGCGTGTGAGGAGGCCGAAACCTACCCGAAATATCCGCGCGGCGAGATTCACGAATGTGAAACACGCCTGGTCGAGCCACGAAACTCCAGCCGAACACGCTGTGGCCACACGTCACATGTAAGGAGGGTCGCGTCGTGAAGATCGATAGCGGCACCACAGCCTGGATGCTCGCGGCCACCGCGCTGGTGTTGCTGATGACTCCGGGTCTCGCGTTCTTCTACGGGGGCATGACCAGGGCCAAGAGTGTCCTGAACATGATGATGATGTCGTTCGGCGCCATCATCACGGTCACCATTGCCTGGGTTCTGTTCGGGCATTCGATCGCCTTCACCGACAACGGCAACTCGGCGCTCAACAACATCATCGGCGGCTTCGACGCCCTCGGCCTGCAGAGCCTGGTGGACACCGCCACCAAGGACGACGGCACCGGTATGCCGAGCCTGGTCTTCTCGGCCTTCCAGTTGACGTTCGCCATCATCACCGTCGCCCTGATCAGCGGCGCGATCGCGGACCGGGCCAAGTTCGGGGCGTGGATCCTCTTCAGCGTCATCTGGGCGACCATCGTCTACTTCCCGGTCGCGCACTGGGTGTGGGGCACCGGCTGGCTGAACACCATGGGCATCGAGGACTTCGCGGGCGGAACCGTGGTCCACATCAACGCCGGCGCCGCCGCGCTGGCGCTGGCCCTCGTGCTCGGCAAGCGCCAGGGCTGGCGCAAGGAGCCGATGCGCCCGCACAACCTCACCCTGGTCCTGCTCGGCGCGGGCCTGCTGTGGTTCGGCTGGTTCGGCTTCAACGCCGGCTCCGAGCTCGCGGTCGACGGCACGACCGGTCTGGCGTTCATGAACACCCAGATCGCCACCGCGGTCGCCGCCGGCGCCTGGCTCGTCGTCGAGAAGCTGCGCGACGGCCACGCCACCAGCCTCGGCGTCGCCTCCGGCGCGGTCGCCGGCCTGGTCGCCATCACCCCGGCCTGCGGTTTCGTGGACCCGTGGGCCGCGATGGTCATCGGCCTGATCGCCGGCGCGGTCTGCGCCTACGCCGTGGGCCTGAAGTACAAGCTCGGCTACGACGACTCGCTCGACGTGGTCGGCGTGCACCTGGTCGGCGGCGTCATCGGCGCCGTGTCGCTCGGCTTCCTCGCCGCCTACCCCTTCCTCGACCAGCAGAGCAAGGGCCTGTTCTATGGTGACGGCATCGGCCAGCTCGGGCTGCAGGTGCTCGGACCGGTCGCCATCGGCGGATACTCGTTCATCGCCACGTGGATCGTCGCGAAGATCATCGACAAGGTGATGGGCTTCCGCATCCCCGTGGAGGACGAGGTCACCGGCATCGACGTCACCACCCACGCCGAGACCGGATACGACCTCGGCACGGTCTACGCCTCCGGCACGACCACCCCCAACGGCCCCCTCACCCCTGGTACCAGCAAGCCGGCTCCCAAGAAGGTGGAGGCATGAGGCTCATCACCGCGATCATCAAGCCGTTCAAGCTCGACGACGTCAAGGCGGCGCTGGAGCAGTTCGGCATCAAGGGCATGACGGTCAGCGAGGCCAGCGGCTACGGCCGGCAGCGCGGGCACACCGAGGTCTACCGCGGCGCCGAGTACCAGGTCGACCTGGTGCCGAAGGTGCGCCTGGAGGTGCTGACCGAGGAGGACGACGCCGAGGACGTCATCGACGTCATCGTCAAGGCGGCCCACACCGGCAAGATCGGCGACGGCAAGGTCTGGTCGGTCCCGGTGGACACCGTCATCCGCGTACGCACGGGAGAGCGAGGGCCGGAGGCCCTGTGACGGGCCACGCAGGCATGACGACACGGTTCCGTCCGGACCACGGGGTCCGGGCGGAACCGGGCGAGGGGGCATGACAGTGAGGGGCGAGGCACGTTCGTACGCCGCGGCGCGCAAGGAGCGGGCCGCGGACACCGACCGCTGGCTCAAGGACCTCTTCAGGACGGCGAGCGACGGCGACCACGTCTCCCTGGTCGCCGTCGGCAGCCTGGGACGGGGCGAACTGGCCCCCGGCAGCGACCTGGACCTGGTCCTGCTGCACGACGGCCGGCCCGACGTGGCGCGGATCGCCGACCGCGTCTGGTATCCGATCTGGGACTCCGGCGTCGGGCTCGACCACTCGGTGCGCACGGTCGAGGAGGCCGTGGCCGTGGCCAGGCAGGACCTCAAGGCCGTGCTCGGCCTCATCCAGGCCAGGCACGTGGCGGGCGACCCCGAGCTGACCAGGAAGGCCAGGGAGGCGGTGCTGGCCGAGTGGCGCGCCGACTCCCGCCGCCGGCTGGGCGAGCTGCGCGCCGCCGCCGACCAGCGGGCCGAGGTCAGCGGTGAGCTGGCCTTCCTCCTCGAACCCGACCTCAAGGACGGCCGCGGCGGGCTCCGCGACGTCCAGGCCATGCAGGCCGTGGCCGCCGCGTGGGTCGCCTCCGCGCCGGGGCCGCGGGCCCGCGAGGCGTACGAGTTCATCCTCGACGTACGGCACGCGCTGCACGTCGTCACCGCCCGGGGCACCGACAGGCTCGTGCTGCAGGAGCAGGACGCGGTGGCCGGGATGCTCGGGCTGCTCGACGCCGAGGCGCTCATGCGCAGGCTCGCCGAGGCGGGCCGGACCATCTCCCACGCCTTCGACGCGACCTGGCGCACCGTTGACAGGCTGGTGTCAGGGCCCGCTCCCCGAGGCCGCCGTCCGCTGGCCGACGGCGTGGTCGAGCACGGGGGCGAGGTGGTGCTCGCCAGGGGCGTCAATCCGCGCAAGGACCCCGTTCTGGTGCTGCGGGCCGCCGCCGCGGCGGCTGATTCCGGGCTGCCGCTCGCGCCCGCCACGGTGTCCGTCCTCGCTGCTCAGTCCCCTCCCATGCCGGTTCCGTGGCCCGAGGAGGCGCGTGACGCCCTGGTGTCGATCCTCGGCGCCGGGCGGGCCGCCGTTCCCGTGTGGGAGGAGCTCGACCAGGCGGGCATCCTTGTCAAGCTGCTTCCTGACTGGGAGCGCGTACGCCACCGTCCGCAGCGCAATCCCATTCACCGCTTCACGGTCGACCGGCACCTGATCGAGGCCGCCGCCAACGCCGCCGGCCACACCCGCGAGGTCTCCCGTCCCGACCTGCTGCTGATCGCCGCGCTGCTGCACGACATCGGCAAGGGCTGGCCCGGCGACCACTCGGCGACCGGCGAGGTCGTGGTCCGCGACATCGCGGCCCGCATCGGGCTGTCCGCCCACGACGTCGACGTCCTGGCCACCGTCGTACGCCACCACCTGCTGCTGCCCGAGACCGCCACCCGCCGCGACCTCGACGACCCGGTCACGATCGAGAAGGTCGCGTCCACGGTCGGCTCCCGCGAGGTGCTCGACCTGCTGGCCGCGCTGGCCGTCGCCGACGGCAACGCGACCGGGCCCGCCGCCTGGAACGCCTGGAAGGCCGGGCTGGTCGCCGACCTCGTACGCCGCGTCAGGTCCGTGCTGTCCGGCTCGCCCACGCCCAAGGCCCCGACGATCTCCGCCGAGCAGGCCGCACTCGCCCGGCACGGCGGCGGCGCGATCCGCGTCAACGGGGGCGCGGTCACCGTCGTCGCGCCCGACCGGGTCGGGCTGCTGTGGAGCGCCGCCGGCGTGCTGGCCGCCCACCGCATGGTCGTGCGCTCGGCGTCGGCCGCGTCGGCCGGTTCCACGGCCGTGATCGAATTCGCCGTCATCCCCGAGTACGGCACCCCGCCCGACCCCGCGACCCTGGAGGCCGACCTCCGTCTCGTCCTTGCCGGCCGTCTTGACATCGAGCAGCGGCTGTCCCGCCGTACGAGGTCCGTGCGGCCCCCGCGCGTACCTGTGGCTCCACCTCGGGTGACACTGGTCGACGACGCCTCCGCGACGGCCACTGTGGTGGAAGTCAGGGCCCATGACAGACCGGGACTCCTGTGGCGCATCGGACGGGCGTTCGGCGAGTGCGGTCTTGACGTGAGAGCCGCCCGAGTGGAGACTCTCGGCGCGGAGGCGGTGGACGTCTTCTATGTAGTGGACCGCGCCGGTCGCCCCCTCAGCGACGACGCGCAAAGGGCTCAAGTCCGCGATCAGGTGCTGGCAGCACTGCGGTAACCAACAGTGAACAACTGTCGGTCACATGTGTAACGATTATGTCCGAAATGCCTGTTACGTCAGATGCTGCGGGTACTTTGTGGACGGCTTGATGACCCGTCGACGAACGGGACGATTGAGGGGTAGCGAAAGCAGTGACAACGGGGAACTCCGACAGCGGCCATGCCGCGAGGCGGGACCGCGGGAAGCGGTCGCTGCCTCGCCTCGGCCTGCGTAATTGGCGCGTGAAGTGGCGCCTGACGGCGCTCATCCTGGTTCCGACCATCGCCGGCGTCGTGCTCGGGGGAGCGCGTGTGGTGGGCTCGGTCCAGAGCATCGGCGACTACGACCGCACGGCCACCGCGGCCGAGCAGGCGGGCCGCATCCGCGACCTCGTGCAGGCGTTGGGGCTGGAGCGTGACACCGGGGGGTGGATGGGCGCCTATCCCAAGCTGCGCAAGGCGAAGTCGGCGGAGTTCAAGGAGTACGTGACGTCCGTCGACAAGCTGGTCAGAAGCGTCCGCGAGGACCTCGACACGATGGACGAGTCCTACGGCGAGCGCGTCGTCAAGGCCGCGGGACAGGCCAAGTACGACCTGAGCCGCCTGGCGAAGATCCGGGCCGAGGGCCAGACGGACACGATCCGTTACGACTTTCTGACCGACACCCTGCTCAAACTGCACGACGAGCTCGCCCTGCTGTCGGACGACTCACAGATCATCGGCCACTTCCGCGCCCTGAGCGCGCTCGCGCAGGCCAAGGAGGAGATCTCCCGCCAGCGCGTGCAGCTGCTCAAGAACTCCTACAACGTCGACCGTGTCGACGCCAAGGAGGTCGAGCGGTTCATCGCCTCCAACGCCCGCGAGCAGAGCGACATCGCCACCGTGGGCGCCGAGGCCGGAGCCGAGATCGGCCTGCAGCTGTCGAAGCTGCTGACCTCCAAGAACGAGTACGTCAACGTCCAGCTCACCAAGGCCCGCGCGGTCACCCTGGCCAGCGGCCGGGCCCCTGGCGTGCGGATCGCCGACAACCTGATCTCCTCCAGGTCCAACGCGCGCGAGCAGTGGTTCAAGGACAACACCGCCACGGTCGGCGTCCTGCACGAGATCGAGAAGGACCTCGCCGACAAGGTCAACCTGCGCAGCCAGGAGTTGCGCGAGTCCGAGATCCGCAGCGCCATCATCGCCGGCGCGCTGATCCTGGCGCTGCTGCTGCTCGTCCTGCTGCTCACCGTGGCGATCGCCCGCTCGATGGTCAGCCCGCTGCGCCGGCTGCGCACCGAGGCCCTGGAGATCGCCGGCTTCCGGCTCCCCGACGTGGTGCGCCAGCTCCGCGTCTCGGGTGACACCAGCGCCGAGGTACGCCCGATCGAGATCGAGGGCCACGACGAGATCGGTGAAGTCGCCCGCGCCTTCGACCAGGTCCACCGCCAGGCCGTCCGCCTGGCCGGTGAGGAAGCCGAGCTGCGCAGCAACATCAGCTCGATGTTCGTCAACCTCTCGCGCCGTACCCAGACGCTGGTCGAGCGGCAGATCTCGCTGATCGACGGCCTGGAGAAGGGCGAGCAGGACGGCGGCCGCCTGTCCGACCTGTTCAAGCTCGACCACCTCGCCACCCGCATGCGGCGCAACTCCGAGAACCTCCTGGTCCTCGCCGGCCACGAGGCCACCCGCAGGCGCAGCCAGCCGGCCAAGCTGGTCGACGTCGTACGCGCCGCGCTGTCGGAGGTCGAGGGCTACGAGCGCGTCCAGGTCAAGGTGCACCGGGCCACGTCGGTCCAGGGCAGCGCCGCCAACGACCTCGTCCACCTGGTGGCCGAGCTGGTCGAGAACGCGATCCAGTTCTCCCCGAGCAACTCCCAGGTCCAGGTCTCCAGCAGCCTCATCGAGGGCGGCGGCGCGTTGCTGTCGGTGAGCGACTCCGGCATCAGCATGACCGAGGAGGAGCTGGCCGAGGCCAACCGCCGCCTCGCCGAGCCGCCCGTCGTGGACGTGTCCGTCTCGCGGCGCATGGGCCTGTTCGTGGTCGGCCGCCTGGCCCTGCGCCACGGCATCCGGGTGCAGCTCAGGAAGGGTGAGGGCGCCGGGCTGATCGCCATGGTGCTGCTGCCGCCGACGCTGATCGCCGACGGCACGCAGCAGCCGCTGCCGCAGCGCCCGGCGTTCGGCGGCGGGACCGTGCCGCCGCCCGCGCCCTCGCAGAACGGGGCGTTCCGGTCGTTCGCCAGCTTCGACTCGATCGACGCCAACGGAACCCGTCCGCCGCTGCCGCCTCTGCCGGACTCGGCCAGGTTCGGCCCGGGGCCCTCGTCCGCTCCCTTCGACAGCGGGCCGCCCTCCTTCGAGAGCGGGCCGGCGAGGCAGGGGCTCGGCGCGTTCAACTCCGACCCGGGCCGGCCGGTCAACGGCTTCACCGCCGACACCGACGGCGGGTCCTACCGGCGGCAGCCGCCCGCGTTCGAGTCGGGGGCGTACCCGTCGCTGTCGTCGGGGACCGGGTCGTTCCCCTCCTATCCGGCGGCGAACGAGAACTCGTTCCCGACGCCGCCGCCGTACGGGACGAGTTACGGGACCAACGACGTGCGCAGGCCCGAGCCGACGCCGTCGGTCGAGGTCTCGCCGATGGAGCCCGAGCAGGAGGAGTTCCTGCCGATCTTCGCGTCCGTGGAGTCCGCGTGGTTCCGCAGGCCGCCCGGAGAGCCCGCGCCGGAGCAGCCGCCCCGTGCCGCCCAGCCCGGCGGTGAGGCCAGGCCCGCGCAAGCCGTACCCTCTGGGGAGGAAGCGTGGCAGACGGCCGCGGACGCCGGTTGGCGTGCGGCGGCCAAAGCCAGCGAGCCCAGCCTCGGCGGTATGACCGCGGCAGGGCTCCCCAAGCGCACCCCCAAGGCCAACCTGGTCCCCGGTACGGCGAGTCAGCCCGCTCAGCAGCAGGCCGCGCAGCCGCAACCGAAGCCGCCCGTGCCGCCGGTCTCACCCGACCGGATGCGCAGCCGGATGGCCAGTTACCAGCAGGGTGTGCGACGGGGCCGGCAGGAAGTTCGTGGACAGGAGGAACAGAGTGAGTAAGCGTCCCGCTGGGGAGGATGCGTGACAACGCTGAGCCATGAGGCCAACCGCTTCGACTGGCTGATCACCGACTTCGTGCGCAACACGCCGGGGGTCGCGCACGCCGTGGTCGTCTCCGCCGACGGCCTGTGCCTGGCCGCCTCGGAAGGTTTCCCGCCGGACCGGGCCGACCAGCTCGCCGCGGTCTCGGCCGGGCTGCTGAGCCTGACCGTGGGCGCCTCCCGGGTGTTCGAGGGCGGCGCGGTGTCGCAGACCGTCGTCGAGATGCAGCGCGGGTTGCTCCTGGTCATGGCGATCAGCGACGGCTCCGTGCTCACGGTGCTGGCGGGTCCCGATTGTGACATGGGGCTGGTGGCGTACCAGATGACCTTGCTGGTAGACAGGGCGGGACAGGCGCTCACGCCGGCCCTGCGCGCCGAGCTCCAGGCCGCAAGGACCCGGTGATGTGATGGAACTGATGGGAGAGGGCCGTGTACGGCAGTGACGGGACCGGGGACGACGAGCCCCTGTTCCGTCCTTACGCGGTGACCGGCGGCCGTTCCGAGCCGCGGTACCACCTCGCGATGGAGACGCTGATCTCGTCGATGTCGATCCCGGACGACGAGATGGCCATGCTCACCCCCGAGCAGGAGGCCATCATGCAGCTCTGCAGGACGTTCCGGTCGGTCGCCGAGATCTCGGCCCTGCTCCGCGTCCCGCTGGGCGTGGCGAGGGTGCTTGTGGCGGACATGTCAGACGAAGGTCTCGTCCGCCTGCACCAGCCACGCCTCAGCCAGGGACAGCCAGACCTCAACATGCTCGAAAGGGTGCTCAGTGGACTTCGCAGGCTCTAGCCCCGGGCTCACTTCGACGAAGATCGTCGTCGCTGGTGGGTTCGGCGTCGGCAAGACGACGTTCGTGGGGGCGGTGTCCGAGATCCTCCCGCTCACCACGGAAGCGGTGATGACCGACGCGTCCGCGGGCATCGACGACCTCGGGTTGACGCCGAACAAGCAGACCACGACCGTCGCCATGGACTTCGGCCGCCTCTCGCTCGACCGCGACCTGATCCTCTACCTGTTCGGCACGCCCGGACAGCACCGGTTCTGGTTCATGTGGGACGACCTCGTCCGCGGCGCGATCGGCGCGGTGGTGCTGCTCGACACGCGCCGCCTGGCCGACAGCTTCCCCGCCATCGACTACTTCGAAGAGGCCAAGCTGCCCTTCGTGGTGGGCATCAACGGCTGGGACGGCCAGTTCCCGCACACCGACGACGAGGTGCGCGAGGCGCTCGCGCTGGGCTCGCACGTGCCGATCGTGCGTACCGACGCGCGTAACCGCGACTCGGTCAAGTCGACGCTGATCTCGCTCGTCGAGCACGTCGTACGCCTGCGCGCGGCCCCCGTGAGCTAGCCCCCGACCTCCCAGGGCACGCTCTCCAGCGAGTTGAGCACGGGCACCAGCTCCTGCTCCTCGTAGGCGAAGTGGGCCTCCAGCTCGGCGGCGACGCGTTCGACCGCCGCCGGGCCGGCCGCCCCGCGCAGCTCCTCGACCAGCGCGGCGATCACCTCGTGCTCGCCGCGCAGCCGGTCGAGGGGCTCCTTCAGCTCGGGGAAGCGCTCCTCCAGGTGGGGGAACGCCACGCGGTCCTCCCCGGAGTGGTGGAAGCTCAGCGCGTCGCAGAAGGTCAGGCAGTGTGCCCGAAGGTCGTCGGTGGCGGCCTCGCCCGCCCGTAGACTGGCCAGCTCGGCCCGGAACCAGTCATGCACCCTGACCAGCTCGTCACCGAAGGCCCGCACCCGCTCGTCCATGTCACTATCCTTTGGCTGGACCACGACTTATTTGCTTTGCAAGCAAAGCTAATTTAGACAGCAAGGTATCGGACATGTCAACCGAGGGCTTGAGCGTGGACGAGGGCATCAGGACGTTGCTGCTCCTGATGCCCCGGATGGTGGGCCGGGCCAAGCGGCTGAAGGTGCCCGAGGCGCTACGGTCGTTGTCGCTCGCTCCACGGCACCTGTCGTTGCTGGCCTACCTGCTGTTCGACGGCCCGATGACGGTGAACGAGCTGGCCGCGCGGCTGGAGGTGGCGCCCGCGACCGTGAGCCTGATGGTCGGCGAGCTCAGCAGGAAGGGCGTGCTGGAACGCCGCGAGGACGACGCCGACCGCCGCAGGACGATCGTGAGCATCGCCGCGGATCACCACGAGTCGATCACCGAGTGGCTGGGCTACGGCGCCAAAGCGTGGCGCGCCGCGCTGGAGCCGCTGACGCCCGAGGAGCGGCGGACGTTCGTGCGGACCCTGCTGGCCTACGAGCAGGCGCTGTCAGGCTGACGGCCGGCTGTCGACCAGCACCTGCACGCCGTCGAGCACGCGCTGGAGCCCGAACTCGAAGGCGTGCTCGGGGCTGTAGGCCGCCTGGAGCGCCTCGCCCGCCGACTGGCCGACCCTGGCGGCCGTCGGGAAGCGGGTGGCGTCGGAGATCCTGCTGAGGAAGGGCGCGTGCGCGGCCCACCACTCCATGTCGGTCAGGCCCGTACGGCTCTCGGCCTGCGCGGCCTCGACCGCGCCCCTCGCCGTGCCGTGCACGAAGCCGGTGATCAGGGTGATCACCGAGTCCATCTCCAGGTCGGTCAGGCCGATGCCGTCGACGGCGCGCAGCTCGTAGTCGTATTTGGCGGTGGCGTTGGGGCCGAGGACCGGGCGGCTCACCGCCACCTGGAGCAGCCACGGGTGGCGCAGGTAGAGGGCCCAGTTCTCCCTCGCGATCAGCTCCAGCCGGGCCCGCCAGCCGCCCGGCACGTCCTCCGGGCGGGCGGTCTCGGCGTAGACGGTGTCGAGCATGACGTCGAGCAGCTCGGGCTTGCCGGGCACGTACGTGTAGAGCGACATCGTGCCGACGCCCAGCCGTTCGGCCACGCGGCGCATGGACAGCGCGGGCAGCCCTTCCGCGTCGGCCACCTCGATGGCGGCGCGCACGATCCGGTCGACGCTCAGCTCCGGTCTGCCCTTGCGGCTGGCCCGCTCGCTGGTCCGCCAGAGCAGCGCCAGACTGCGCGCCGGGTCGCCCTTGCCCGGGTACTCAACTGTCACCCTCGTACGGTACACCGTACGGTTGCCCGTTCCGGTCGTATTGTGTACGGTACGCCGTACGATTCGTTTGGAGGGCAGTCATGTCAGCAGTACGCGCACGTGGCCTGCGCAAGACGTACGGCGCGAAGACCGCGCTCGACGGCATCGATCTCGACGTGCCCGCCGGCACGGTCTGCGGCCTGCTCGGCCCCAACGGCGCGGGCAAGACCACGGCGGTCCGCATTCTCACCACGCTCCTGCGCCCGTCGGGCGGCCAGGCGGAGGTGGCCGGGTACGACGTGGCCACCCACCCCCGCCGGGTACGCGCCGCCATCGGCCTGGTCGGCCAGCACACGGCCGTGGACGAGATCCTGACCTGCCGCCAGAACCTGGAGCTGTTCGGCCGCCTCTACCACCTGGCCCCGGCGGCCGCCCGCGCCAGGGCGTCGGAGCTGCTGGAGCGCTTCGGCCTCGACGGCCACGACGGCCCGGCCAAGGACCTGTCCGGCGGCCTGCGCCGCAGGCTCGACCTGGCCGCCAGCATGATCCTGGCGCCGCCGGTGCTCTTCCTCGACGAGCCGACCACCGGCCTCGACCCGCGCAGCCGCACCGAGATCTGGAGCGCGGTCCGCGAGCTGGTCACGGGCGGCACGACCGTGCTGTTGACCACCCAGTACCTGGAGGAGGCCGACCAGCTCGCCGACCGCGTCTCGGTGATCGACGCGGGCCGCGTGGTGGCCGAGGGCACGCCCGACGAGCTGAAGTCCAAGCTCGGCGGCGACCGGCTCGACGTGGTGATCCACGACCCGGCGCGGCTCGACGAGGCCGCCGTGATCGTCTCGGACATGGCCTCGGGCCCCGCCGAAATCGACCGCGACACCCGGCACGTCAGCGCGCCCGTGAACGAACGCGTACGCGCGCTCACGAGGGTGCTGCCCGCGCTGGCCGAGGCCGGCATCGAGGCCGAGGACGTCGCCCTGCGCCGCCCGACCCTCGACGAGGTCTTCCTGAACCTGACGACCGCCGGAGGCGACCGATGACCACCCTGAGATGGGCCCTGTCCGACGGCTGGACCGTCGCCCGCCGCGACCTGATCCACTGGGCCAACCAGCCCATGACGGTGGTCTTCGGGGTGGTCTTCCCCGTGGTGATCACCCTGGCCTTCGGCTACCTGTTCGGGGGCGCGGTCAAGGTGCCCGAAGGCGCGGACTACTTCGCCTTCCTCATGCCCGGCATGTACGGCATGACGATGCTCTTCGGTCTGAGCTCCACCATGGTCGCGGTCACCACGGACGCCGCCAAGGGCGTCACCGACCGGTTCCGCTCGATGCCCATGGCCCCCTCGGCCGTCCTCGTGGGCCGGGCGGTCGCCGACCTGCTCAACTCGGCCCTCATCCTGGCCGGGCTGGTGATCTGCGGCCTCGCGGTCGGCTGGCGGCCCGCGACGGTCTCGGGCGCGCTCGGCGCGGTGGCCCTGCTGCTGCTCCTGCGCTTCGCCCTGCTGTGGGCGGGCATCTACCTCGGCCTGCTCGCCCGCGACCCCGGTGCGGTGGTGGCGGTCCAGACGCTGGAGTTCCCGGTCGGGTTCCTGTCCAACGCCTTCGTCGCCCCCGGCACCATGCCGGGCTGGCTGGGCGCGATCGCGGAGTGGAACCCGCTCTCCTCCACGGTCGCCGCCGCCAGGGAGCTGTTCGGGAACCCCGGCTGGGGCGGCGACTCGTGGGTGGCCCAGCATGCCGTACCGATGGCCGTGCTCTGGCCGGCGGCGATCACGGCCGTCTTCTTCGTCCTGTCGGTCCGCCTGTACCAACGCCTGGACCGCTGAGGTCAGGTGTGGCGGTAGAACTCCGCGGGGTCGGGGGGTAGGGGGGTGTTGCCGAGGATGAGGTCGGCGGACTTCTCGGCGAGCATCATGACCGGGGCGTAGATGTTGCCGTTGGTGACGTACGGCATCGCGGAGGCGTCCACGACGCGCAGCCCGTCGAGGCCGTGGACGCGCATGGTCTCCGGGTCCACGACGGACATGTCGTCCACGCCCATCCGGCAGGTGCACGACGGGTGCAGGGCGGTCTCGCCGTCCTTGGCGACCCAGGCGAGGATCTCCTCGTCGGTCTGGACGGAGGGGCCGGGGGAGAGCTCGCCGCCGTCCAGGTCCGCCCAGGCGGGCTGGGACAGGATGGCGCGGGCGTGCCTGATGGCCTCCACCCACTCGCGGCGGTCCTGCTCGGTGGAGAGGTAGTTGAAGCGGAGCGCCGGCTTCTCGCGCGGGTCCGCCGACTTGATACGGACCGAGCCCCGCGCGTCGGAGTACATGGGTCCGATGTGCACCTGGTAGCCGTGGCCGCCCGCCGGGGCCGAGCCGTCGTAGCGCACCGCGATCGGCAGGAAGTGGAACATCAGGTTCGGGTACGCCACGTCGTCGTTCGAACGGATGAAACCGCCCGCCTCGAAGTGGTTCGTGGCCCCGGGGCCGCGCCGCAGGAAGAGCCAGTCGGCGCCGATGAACGGCCTGCGCCACATGGCGAGTGAGGGCTGCTGCGAGACCGGCTTCGTGCAGGCGTGCTGGACGTAGACCTCCAGGTGGTCCTGGAGGTGCTCGCCGACCCCGGGCAGGTCGTGCACCACGTCGATGCCCAGGGGCTCCAGCAGCGCCTTCGGGCCGACGCCGGAGAGCTGGAGGAGCTGGGGGCTGTTGATCGCGCCGCCGCACAGGATGACCTCGCGGGCCTCGACGCGCTCGCCGCCGACCTGCACGCCCACGGCTCGCGTGCCCTCGAAGAGGATCTTCTCCACGTGCGCCCTGGTCCTGACCGTGAGGTTCGGGCGGCGGCGTACGGGGTGCAGGTAGGCGCGGGCGGCGCTGAGGCGGCGGCCCCGGTGGACGTTGCGGTCGAAGGCCGCGAAACCCTCCTGGCGGTAGCCGTTCACGTCGTCGGTGAGGGGGTGGCCCGCCTGCTGGACGGCCTCGAAGAACGCCTCGAACAGCGGGCCGCGGGCGGGGCCGCGCTCCAGCTTCAGGGGGCCGCCGTCGCCGCGGAAGGGCGAGCCGGGGTCGGCCAGGCAGTTCTCCATCCGCTTGAAATACGGCAGGCAGTGGGCGTAGTCCCAGTGCTTCATGCCGGGATCGGCGGCCCAGCGCTCGTAGTCCAGCGGGTTGCCGCGCTGGAAGATCATGCCGTTGATGCTGCTGGAGCCGCCGAGGACCTTGCCGCGCGCGTGGTAGACGCGGCGGCCGTTCATGTGCGGCTCGGGCTCGGACTCGTACTTCCAGTCGTAGAAGCGGCTGCCGATGGGGAACATCAGCGCGGCCGGCATGTGGATGAAGACGTCCCAGAGGTAGTCCGGCCGGCCCGCCTCCAGCACCAGCACGGACACCGAAGGATCGGCGCTCAGCCGGTTGGCCAGGGCACAGCCGGCCGAGCCGCCGCCCACGATGACGAAGTCGAAGCTCAACGCGGAATCCAGTCCTTCCACACGATCTTGTTCTCTTCCACCCACTGCCTGGCGGCCTGCTCGGCGGACTTCTTCCCGTTGATCATGTTGCTCGCCACGGCGTTCTGGTTGTCGTTGGTCCAGGTGAAGTTGCGCACCAGCTCGTACGCCTTCCCGCCCTTCTGCGCGAACTTCCGGCTGACGATCTTGTCCAGCAGGTAGGGCGGGTAGTCGCAGGCGACCTTGGCCGCCACGTCGTCGCACCCGATCGCGTACGCGGGCAGGTTGACCTTGACCAGCTTGACCTTGGTGAACAGCCATTGCGGCTCGTAGAAATACATGAGCAGCGGCCTGCGATTCTTGGTCGCGAACTGCGCGGCCTTGATCAACGCGTCCTCGCTGCCCGAGTAGACGACCTTGTAATCGAGCCCGAGGTTCTTGATGAGCACTTCGTCGTTGGTGACGAAGGTCGGGTCGCCGTCGAGCACCTGACCCAAATTTCCGGTTTTGGACGTCCGGAAAAGCGGGGCGTACTTATTCAGGTTCCTATAGTCGGTTATGTCGGGATATTTCTTGGCCATCCACTCTGGGACGTACCACCCGATCACGCCTTTGTTGCCGGTGAGCCCGGCCGACAGCGCCACCTTCTTCTGCTCGATGTACTCCTTCTTCAGGTCGTTGTGACCCCAGTTCTCGACGATCACGTCGACCTTGCCCGATTCGAAATCCCGCCAGGAATCGCTCTCCTTCATCTGGCGCGTGTTCACCTTGTAGCCCAGCTCGTGTTCGAGCAGGTAGGCCAGCACGGCGGCCTGGGCCTCGTAGCCGACCCAGGCGTGGATGTCGATGTTGACCGTGCCCTTGGCCGTGGCGCCGGTCTCGGACGTGCCGTTGGAGCAGGAGGCCAGGAGCAGGGCCGCGACCAGCGGCCCGACGAGCTTCTTGATTCGCATCAGAGGGTCTCCGCGACCGTGCCCCCGCGCGGGGACACGGTCAAGAGGGATCACTTGGGGAGCCAGGCCTGCCACTTGGCGGTGTTGGCCTCGACCCACTTCTTGGCGGCCTGCTCGCCCGTCATGCCGTTGTTGGTCATGTCGTTGGCGACCGCGTTCTGGTCCTCGTTCGTCCAGCTGAAGTTCTTGACCAGCTCGTACGCCTTGCCGCCGGTGTCGGCGAACTTCTTGCTGACGATCTTGTCCAGGTCCAGCTCGGAGTAGTCGCAGGCGACCTTCTTGGGGTCGGCGTCGCAGCCCTCGGTGTAGGGCGGCAGGTTCACCCGGGTCAGCTCGACCTTGTCGAAGATCCAGTGCGGCGTCCAGAAGTAGAACAGCAGCGCCTTCTTCTGCGCCTGCGCCTGCTCGGCGGCCTTCAGCAGGGCCGCCTCGCTGCCGCCCGTGACGACCTTGAAGTTCAGCTTGAGGTTCTTGACCAGGGCCTCGTCATTGGTGACGTAGCTCGGGTCGCCGTCGAGGAGCTGGCCCTTGCCGCCCGACTCGGAGGTCTTGAACAGGTCGGCGTACTTGTTCAGGTTCTTGTAGTCGGTGATGTCCGGGTACTTGTCGGACATCCACTTCGGCACGTACCAGCCGATGACGCCCTTGTTGCCCGTGGAGCCCGCCGAGAGCGCGACCTTCTTCTCGTCGATGAACTTCTTCTTCAGGTCCGGGTGACCCCAGTTCTCGATGATGACGTCGACGTCGCCGGTCTCGAAGCCCTCCCAGGCGAGCTGCTCCTTGATCTCGGGCAGCTCGACGTTGTACTTGAGCTCGTTCTTCAGCAGGTAGGCGACGACGTTCGCGCTGGCCTCGTACCCGACCCACGGGTTGATCGCGATCTTCACGGTGCCCGTCGTCGCCGCGCCCGAACCGGCGCTCGCGGCGGGGGCGGCGGAGCTGGGGGAGGTCTCCACCTTGGCGCCACTGCCGCAACCCACAGCGGTGAGGCCGAGTACGAGCAGGCCTGCGAGCAGGCGAATCTTCATGTGCGCTTCCTCTTTCGGGGGGAAGGGCGCCTGTCGGCGCCCTGCGTGATGCGGTCGAGCATGACTCCGAGCAGGACGGTCGCGATGCCCGCCACGAAGCCCATGCCGAAATCCGTGCGCTGGGAGAAGCCGACGACCACGTCGTAGCCGAGCGCGCCCGCCCCGACCAGGCCGCCGACGACGACCATGGCCAGCGTCATCACGATGCCCTGGTTGGCCGCGAGCAGGATCGCGCGCCTGGCCATCGGGAGCTGCACCTTCCACAGGAGCTGGCCCGGGGTCGAGCCCGCCGACGCCGCCGCCTCGACGACCGTGGCGGGCACGCCCTTGATGCCGTCCTCGACCAGGCGTACCACCGGCGGGACCGCGTAGATGACCGAAGCGAAGATCGCGGTGAACCGGGTGGTCTCGAACAGGGCCAGCGCGGGCAGCAGGTACACGAACGCGGGCATCGTCTGCGCGGCGTCGAGCAGCGGGCGCTGGATCGAGGAGAAGCGTGGCGAGCGGGCCGCGGCCACGCCCAGCAGCAGGCCGATGATCAGGGTGACGAGCACCGCCACCGCGACCGTGGTCATCGTCTGCATCGCGTGCTCCCAGACGCCGAGCAGCGCGATCGCCAGCAGGCAGCCGAGCGCGATGAGCGCCGGGCGTACCCCGCTCACCCGCCAGGCGAGGGTCAGCACCGCGAGGGCGATCAGCCACCACGGGGCGGAGGTGAGCAGGCCCTCCAGCGGGTTGAGCAGGAAGGCCGAGGTGACGTCCTTGACGAACGTCGTGACCGGGTACCACGTCGTCTCGGCCCAGCGCACGGCGTCGTTGACCTCGGCGACGAAGTTGACCGTCAGGTTCTCCGGCCATCCGCCGGGCAGGGCCAGGCCGGCCGCGTACCCGCCGACGGCCAGCACTCCGGCGACGACCAGATCGAGGCGCCCCACAGAGGTGTGCGGCCCGCGGTGGGCCACCGACATCAGCATGCGGTCGAGCACGACGGCCATGACCACGACGGCGAGGCCCGCGGGGAGCATGATGCCGACCTGGGCGCGGGACAGGCCGCGGATGATGTCGCCGCCGAGGCCGGGGGCCGAGATCAGGTTCGCGATCACGACCATGGACAGGGCCATCATGATGGTCTGGTTCACCGCCAGCGCCATCGTCGAGCGGGCCAGCGGCAGGTAGACCTTGAACAGCGTCTGCCGGCGGGTCGCGCCCAGCGAGGCCGACGCCTCGACCGCCGTGGGGGAGACCCCTTCGATGGCCAGGGCGGTGATGCGGATCGCGGGCGGGATCGAGTAGATCATCGTCGCGATTGCCCCGGCCGGGGCGCCGATGTGGAAGAACAGCACGAGCGGTGCCAGGTACGCGAACGTCGGCATGATCTGCATGACGTCCAGCACCGGCGTCAGCACCCGGCGCACCCGCGCGGAGAGCCCGGCCCACACGCCGAGCGGCATGCCGATCGCCAGCGACAGCAGCACCGAGGCCGCGACCAGGGCCAGCGTCTCCACGCTCGACTGCCACAGGCCGAGGAACCCGAACGCGCTCACGCCCGCCGCCGCGAGCAGCGCGATGCGCCAGCCGCCCGCGAGCCAGGCCAGCCCGCCCAGGACGCCGATCAGGCCGGGCCAGTTCAGGGCGGACAGGACGGTCTGGAAGAAGGTGTAGAGGCCGTCGACGAACAGGCGGATGTAGTTGAGGAAGTACAGGAAGAGCGGGCTCTCGTTCCTGTTGTCGTCGATCCACTCGCGCAGGTCGGTGACCGCGAGGAACTGCGGCGCCTCCTTGTCGTGCGGCAGCGTCCCCGTGCCGCGGAAGACCACGTACGCCACGACGAACAGGACGGCGACCCCGGCGGGTCCGGCCCAGCGCGGGACCTTGAGTCCCGAGGGGGCGCTGACCGCGGTGGTGCTCACGCGCCCGCCTTTACCGCCGTGTCCTCCCCGGCGAGGAAGGACAGGATGTCCACGCGGTCCACGACCCCGGCGAGCTCGTCGCCGTCCATCACCCTGATCGGGCGGGAGGAGGCCGAGGCCGCGGCGATGGCGTCCTTGATCAGGGTGGTGACGGGGAGCTGGGGGCCGTCCAGCGGTTCGCCGGGCTCGGGGTCGCGGCGGATCCAGCGCAGGGTCAGCACGTGACTTCTCGGCACGTCGCGGACGAAGTCGGCCACGTAGTCGTCGGCCGGCGCGCCCACCAGCTCCTCGGCCGTGCCGAGCTGCACGATCGAGCCGGCCCGCATGATCGCGATGCGTTCGCCCAGCTTGAGCGCCTCGGACAGGTCGTGCGTGATGAAGAGCATCGTCTTGCCGACCTCGCGGTGCAGCCGGACCACCTCGGCCTGCATGTCGCGGCGGATCAGCGGGTCGAGCGCGCTGAAGGGCTCGTCGAACAGCATCACCTGGGGGTCGACGGCGAGGGCGCGGGCCAGGCCGACGCGCTGCTGCATGCCGCCGGAGAGCTGGTCGGGGTAGGCGTCGGCGTAACCGTCGAGTCCGACGAGTGAAAGGATCTCGGCCGCCCGCTCGTGCCTGGGGGCCCTGGCGGTGCCCTGGATCTCCAGGCCGTAGGCGACGTTGTCGATGACCTTGCGGTGGGGTAACAGGCCGAAGTGCTGGAAGACCATGCTGACCTGGTGGCGGCGCAGCTCGCGCAGGCGGGCGGGGGAGGCGCGGCCGACGTCCTCGCCGCCGATCCTGATCTCGCCGGCGCTGGGCTCGATGAGCCTGGTCAGGCAGCGTACGAGGGTGGACTTCCCGCTTCCCGACAGGCCCATGACGACGAAGACCTCGCCGGGGCGTACCTCGAAGCTGACGTCACGTACGGCGGCGGTGCAACCGGTCTTCTCCCGCATGGCGGCCGGGTCCAGGTGCCTGTCCTCGCTGTCCAGCACTTTGTGTGCCCTGGATCCGAAGATCTTCCAAAGGCCCTCGACGCTGATAGCCGCGCTGTCGGGAGAATCCCCCACCCTCGCCTCCTCGTTTGACGTGGCTCAACATATGCGGTGAATAACGCAAATCTCAACGCTGTGACCCGTGAGAGACCGGGCTGCGCCTCCGGTGTTATGCGGTTGGAACGCGCTAATCGCCCATATGTGGACATATGATTGGATAAAGCTCTATTTCTGGCTAGGTGATCCAGTAGGTGGGGCTCCAGCTTCTCGCCTCAGAAGTCACGTAAGTTGAATTACGCCCCGTTATGCGCGGGTGGCCACCTCCGCTTAGGATGTGTTCCAATTACCCGCACTTGTTGATTTCTCTCAAGGGGCACAGCCCCCGCAAATACGCCGATTCGGGCGAGGTGCGTTCGGTGAGTACACAGCTGGGCGAGAGGCAGGCCGGCGAAGGCAACTGGCGCCTGCGCAATTGGCGCGTGCGCGCGCGGCTGGTCGCCCTCATCCTGGTGCCGACGGCGGCCGCCGTGCTGCTGGGCGGCATCCAGGTGCTGTCGTCGACGGGCGCCGCCTCCGACTACGACCGTACGAACCGATTAGCGGTGCTGTCCGAGCAGGTGGGCGACCTGACCCACCAGCTGGCCGGCGAGCGCGCCAAGACCGCCTGGTACATCGCCCGCGACCGGCCCGCGAACGCCCTCGGCGGCGTCCGTTCCCAGATGGACCAGGTGGACGTCGCCATCAGACAGGTACGCGGCACCGCGCAGCAACTCCTCGCCGACGTCGAAGGCCGTACCGCCGACCAGATCGAGAACATGGTCAGCCGCCTCGACGACCTGACCTCGCTGCGCCAGCAGGCCCTTGAGGCCAACCTGCTCCCGGGCCCAGCCGTCGACCTCTACACGACGGTGATCGGGCAGCTGCTCTCCATCCACACCGAGCTGATCAAGGGCAGCTCGGACGACGAGCTGTTCCGCCAGACCCGCATGCTGGACGGGCTCGCGCGAACCAAGGAGAGCGTCTCCTACCAGCAGGCCCTGCTCACCACGGTCCCCGTCGAAGGCGCCTTCGACCAGGAGCAGCTCAAACGCTTCCTGGGCGAGCTGTCCAGCGAGACCGCCGAGCGCAAGGGCTTCGCCGCCGAGGCCACCGGCGACGAGCGCCGCTTCTTCGACGAGACCGTGAACGGCCGCGGCGCCGACCGCATGTTGTTCCTGCGCGAGCTGGTGCTCATCAGGGCCTCGGCCGGGCTGCCGCTGCGCGGGCTCGACCTCGCCAAGCGCGACGACGGCAGGGAATGGTTCGAGGCGTCCAACGTCGTCGTCGACGCCATGCGCACGGTCGAGCAGCGGCAGGCGGCCGGGATCGTCGCGCGCAGCCGTACGCTCAGCGCCGACGAGCAGCAGCGCGCGCTCGTCACCGCCGGCGCGGTGCTCGCGCTGCTCATCGCCGTGCTGCTGATCACCACGGGCGTCGCCAGGTCGCTCGTCCGGCCGCTGCGCAGGCTGCGCGGCGAGGCGCTGGAGATCGCCGGACGCCGCCTGCCCGACTTCGTCCAGCACCTGCGCGAGTCGCGCGACGGCGCGGCCGACGCCGAGGTGCCGCCCATCGGGATCTTCTCCAAGGACGAGGTCGGCGAGGTCGCCCGAGCCTTCGACGAGGTGCACCGCGAGGCCGTACGGCTGGCCGGCGACGAGGCGCGGCTGCGCTCCAACGTCAACGCGATGTTCGTCAACCTGTCGCGCCGCAGCCAGACCCTGGTCGAACGCCAGCTCACCCTCATCGAACGCCTGGAGCGCGGCGAACGCGACGACGAACGACTCGGCGACCTGTTCAAGCTCGACCACCTCGCCACCCGCATGCGCCGCAACAGCGAGAACCTGCTGGTCCTCGCCGGCCAGGAGGCGGCGCGCAAGTGGAGCGAGCCGGTCGAGCTCATGGACATCGTGCGCGCCGCGCTCGGCGAGGTCGAGAGCTACGACCGGGTGAGCGTCCAGGTGCAGTCGGACGTCGCCATCGCCGGCCAGGCCGTCACCGACGTCGTGCACCTGCTGGCCGAGCTGGTCGAGAACTCCGTGTCGTTCTCCTCCAGGGACACCAAGGTGATCATCTCCAGCAGCCGCATCGACGGCGGCGGGCTGATGGTGTCGGTCACCGACAACGGCATCGGCATGAGCCCCGAGGAGCTGGCCGAGGCGAACTGGCGGCTCGCCAACCCGCCGGTCGTGGACGTGTCGGTGTCGCGGCGCATGGGCCTGTTCGTGGTCGGGCGGCTCGCGTTGCGGCACAGCATCAAGGTGCAGCTCCGGCGGCAGGACATCGGCGGGCTGACCGCCATGGTGCTGGTCCCGGAGATGCTGCTCGCCGCGATCCCCACCGGCCCCGCCGTCCTCTCCGGCGCGGCCACCGGCGGCCGCGCGGACTCCTCCCACGCGACCGGTGGCGCGGACTCCTCGCGTACGGATTCCTCGCCCGCGGCCGGGGGTCGCATGGATCCCTTCCGCGGGGGTGATCGGGAGCCGTTCGCCGACGCGCCGCCGGCGCCACCCACCGCGCCACCGACCGCGCCGATGCCCGCCTACGGGCACCCGTCGTTCGATCCCGTGCCGCCCGCGCCCGAGCCGTCGTCGTGGTTCAGCTCGACGCCCACGCACTCGGGGGAGCTGCC